>JANOOU010000349.1:0-3209 GCA_031421475.1 Gammaproteobacteria bacterium
AAATCATCGGGCAGGCGATAAGGATTTTCCATGGCATCGAGCTTGACCATGTTCCCGGCATCAGGCACATGGTAGGCAGACAGGCCTTTGATTTCCGGACGTATGAGATCTGACATGCGCTTACCCGTTATTTTGTGTTTCGCATCATACCCGGACCTTGAATTCAACAAAAGCAGCCCTATCTATTGATCACGAAACAACCAACGAGGAAACAAACCATGTCCTACTTTTATCGTAATCCATGGAATCTTTTTGAACAGTTACAACAGGAATTAAGTCGTGGTCACAACCTGCCCGCCAAGTCTGAAGACGACAACGGTAATGGGGTGACTAGTGACTGGTCACCCGCCGTGGATATCAAAGAAGAGGCCCAGCGTTATCTGATTGCCGTTGACGTGCCCGGCGTTGACCCGGACAAAATCGAGGTGCATATGGAAAGCGGCATACTCACCATTAAGGGTGAACGCGAGTCAGAAAAGAAAACCGAACGTGAAGGTTATAAGCGTATCGAGCGTGAACATGGCGTGTTTTATCGTCGCTTTACCCTGCCCGATGGGGTGAATGCCGGCGCCATAGAAGCCCAGAGCAAACAGGGTGTGTTAACGATCGCCATTCCCAAGGCCGAAGCAGCACAACCCCGACGCATCACGGTTAACTAACTCTTAACTCCTTACATCCGACGCTCCTCGGCAACTGCTCCATGCGTTGCTCTACCTCCTGCATCCATGCAGTCGTGCGCATCCCGGCAATTGCTCCTGCATTGCTCTACCTTCCGCCATCCATGGCGGTCGCTGCGCTCGCGGCATTTGTACATCCCTGTACATCAAAAAAGCCCGCTCATGTTGCCATGAGCGGGCTTTTTAATAACAAGCTAATAACTTACTGAGCGAACTTATTGGCCCAGTTTTATTGGCCCAGATAAGCAGTATCTGACTCTTCGGTTACACCAATTGACCAGGCGCCACGCGTTTTGGCGTGTTTAACAGCTGCGGCGGCATCGGCAGCGGAGGCATTGCGGTCGATATTCAATACCTGACCGGTGCTAATCACATCAGCGTCTTTGATCTGGTCACGGTTGGCCTTGTAAATCAGCGGCCACTGGTAAGAGTTGGCGTAGATGTCAGATTTGCCGGCAATATTCCAAAGATTATCACCCCGTACAACCTGATACTGACCAGCACCGGCGGTAACACTTGCCTTGCGTGATGCGCTATCGTCTACCGCTGCAGTAGCAGTCGGGTTCAGTCGTGCTTGTTCAGATTTAGCCTGGGCAACAGCATTTTCTGCTTCGCGCTGTGCCTGGTTAGCCAGGGCTACCGCTTTAGCGAAATCGCCTGCAGCCAATGCTTCTTCAGCTTGTTTGATCAGATCGCCTGTATCACGCCATTCAGCATTCAGTTTTTTGGCTTCTGCATTGGCAGACTTGGCAGCTGCTATAGCTTTTTCGGCCGTTGCTTTATCGACAGTTGATGCAGCAGCAGCGGGTTCTTCAGGTGTAGTAGCACAGCCAACAAAACCCAAAGCCAGTGCAGCCAGCAACAAAGGCGCGGCAAGTAAATTCAGTCTCATGTTTATTCTCCGTGGGAAAAACGTTTTTTGCGTGGAGGTAGAGGGTAGCAATCTGTATCATTGCTTGCAACCTGAAAAATCACTAACTTTACAATATATCAATCTTATGTGATCTATATGTGATCTGGCTCGTTATTTATTCGGCGTCGTGTTTCCGTTATCCTGCACGCCCCCGCCCTTACTCTCCATCAAGTCATTACCATGGCCGACAAAATCCGTATTTATCATAATCCGCGCTGCTCAAAATCACGGCAAACACTGGAATTATTGCAGGACAAACACTTGCAGCCCGATATTATTGAATATTTAAACACCCCACCCAGCATGGCTGAACTGGAACGGATACTTAAAATGCTAGGCTTGCAGGCCCGGCAATTATTGCGCACCAAAGAAATTGAATACAAAGAGCTGGGCCTCGATAATCCCGAACTCAGCAACCAACATTTGATCAAGGTCATGGTGGATCACCCCAAACTCATTGAACGACCCATTGTTGTATACAAAGGCAAAGCGGCCATTGGTCGTCCACCCGAAGCAGTGCTGGAGATTTTATAATGGCAAATATCTTAATTCTGTATTACAGCCAAAATGGTGGCACCACCGACATGGCACAACAGATCGCTCGTGGTGTTGAACTCGTGCCCGGCATGACAGCGCAATTACGAACCGTACCGCCGGTATCCACCGTTTGCGAAAACACCGCCGACAGCATTCCCGATAGCGGCGCACCCTATGCCACACTCACCGATTTACAACAATGTGCCGGCCTGATACTGGGTAGCCCCACTCACTTTGGCAATATGGCAGCGGCACTCAAATATTTTCTCGACGGTACTGGCAGCTTATGGATAGGGGGCGATCTCATTGGCAAACCTGCCGCCGTGTTTACTGCAACAGGGAGCATGCACGGCGGCCATGAATCCACATTATTAAGCATGATGCTGCCCTTGTTACATCACGGCATGGTGCTGGTTGGCCTGCCCTATAGCGAACCTTCCTTAATGCGAACACAAACCGGCGGCTCACCCTATGGTGCCAGCCGCCTGACCAGCGACGCCAACAATAACGCTTTATCTGAAGATGAACGCAAACTGTGTTTAACCCTCGGCCAACGTGTGGCTGATCTTGCAAAGCGATTAGAAAAATGAAACAGGTCGTTATTTTTCGCTGGCTCACCCTGTTTGGTTATTTTGGATTAATGACATTGTTATTTATCTGGCCGTTGTTCATTACGCCCGTGCCAGCAGAATTTGTCTCCATCACCCTGTTGTTGCAGCTGGGCCCGCTCCTGTTTCCACTGCGTGGCTTGCTGCATGGCAAAATCTACACCCACACCTGGGCCAGTTATCTAGCGCTGTTTTATTTTGTTATAGGTGTTTGGTATGCCGCGAGCCATGACACCCAGTTGTTCGGTATTTTAATTTGCATGTTCAGCCTGGATTTTTTCATCGGCGCGGTGTTTTACACACGCTTTGCTGCGCGATTACATCCAAAGCATGCGGCATCTGATAGCAAAACCAAAACGCAAGCTTAATCAGAGGGCACCTCTAAAAATGCACTTTTTCCGCGATGGCTGCGTCACCGATTTTTGCTCCTGCAAAATCGGCATACAATACATCCTGACTATAACCTCCGTGCTC
>JANOOU010000350.1:0-2426 GCA_031421475.1 Gammaproteobacteria bacterium
GTAAAAAATCTGCTCAACACGTTGCGCCAGCCAGCCAAAACCCACCAGCGGGTGATATTTTTTGGGTTCGCCCAGCAGCCAGTCCAGGAGTACAGCGGCCAGGGCTATCCATGCGGTATTCATGGGGCGGCTGACTGTGACCAGTGCTGGATAATCTGGTGCAACTGTTTGATGCCATCGGTTAACGCCGCTGGCCCCGGTTGTAAAATATCGCTGGATTTTATTTCGTAGAGATGGCCATTACGTACCGCCGGAATCACATCCCAACCCGGCCTTGATGCCACCTGTTTGGGCTGAAATTTTTTGCCACACCAGGAGCCGATAATAATATCCGGCATACGGCGAACCACCTCGGCGGGGTCGGCAATAATGCGTTGCCGGGCACCGGATTCTTTGGCCAGCTCTTCGAAGCAGTCTTCACCACCAGCAAGTTGAATCAGATCCGACACCCAGCCGATGCCGGAAATCATCGGCTCGTTCCATTCCTCAAAATAAATGCGCGGTTTTTTTACCTGCTGTGCGGCCGATTGCTGGATGCTTTCAATACCGCTGTGCAGGGTTTGCAGCAGTTGTGCGGTTTTTTCGTTGGCATCCACCATGGCACCCAACATGCGAATCATTTCAAAAATACCTGTTACCCGGCGCTGATTAAAAATATGTACCGCCACACCGGCGCGAATCAGGTCGGCGGCGATGTCGGCCTGCAAATCCGAAAAACCCAGTACCAGATCCGGTTTCAGTTCGAGAATTTTGTCGATTTTGGCGCTGGTGAACGCCGATACTTTGGGTTTTTCCTTGCGTGCCTGGGGCGGGCGTACGGTGAAACCGGAAATGCCGACAATGCGATGCTGTTCACCCAGCATATAGAGTGTCTCGGTGGTTTCTTCGGTGAGGCAAATGATGCGTTGCGGTGTCTGGTTCATGCTAAAAACAGCCTGGCGGTTGCCGTTGGGTTGGAGGGGAAATACCAATGCAGATAAGAAGCTGTCAGCCGTTTTTGTTGAAAAACAGATTCCGCTTTTCCTGAATGTCGTGTCGCCTCGGATTGCGTGATCGGCGCAGGGCCGTCACGCATCTGCGAGTAATGAAACGTGTGGCCACGCAATGTGCCTTCCGGTAATTGCGCATGGTGCAATCCGAGATTAGCCAACGACGATTGCATGACAGCATGTCCCGCTAGCAGCCCTGTCATGGCAAAAGATTTCCCGTCAGTAGACGTGAGTGATTGCAGCAAAACCATCATGCCACCGCATTCAGCAACCATCGGTTTGCTCGCCGCATAGTGCGCGGCCAGTGCGGTTTTCATGGACTGATTTTCCGCCAGTTGTTGCAGATGAAGTTCCGGGTAGCCGCCGGGTAAATAAATGGCGTCGGTGTCCGGCAAATGCGGATCTGTAAGTGGTGAAAAAAATGTCAGCGTCGCGCCCAGTGTTTGCAAGCAATCGAGATTGGCGCGATAGAGAAATGAAAAAGCGGCATCGCGCGCCACGGCAATGCGTAAATTTTTTAACATCGGTGCTGGTATGTCGTAACTTGCCGATTTGAAATCGACAGCGGGAGGCAGGGTTGTGAGTTTTGTATTGTCTATTTGGCGGGCAGCGCAATCCAGGCGTGATTCCAGGTCGGCAATTTCACCGGCCTGCACCAACCCTAAATGGCGATCAGGCAGACTCAAGTCGGGGTTGCTTGGCAATGCGCCAAACCAGTGAATGTCAGGCGACATACTTTCGGCCAGCATGTCGGCATGGGTTGCGCCGCCCACGCGGTTGGCGAGTACACCGGCGAAGGCCAGTCCGTTGCGATAATGGACCAGGCCATGTGCAATCGCGCCAAAGGTTTGTGCCATGGCCGAGGCATCAATCACCGCCAGAATCGGAATGCCAAACAGTGCGGCCAGATCAGCACTGGACGGATTGCCGTCGAACAATCCCATCACCCCTTCAATTAAAATCAGGTCGGCTGTTGCAGCGGCATCATGCAGCAATGCACGGCAATGATTTTCGCCACCCATCCACAAATCCAGTTGATACACCGGCTCGCCGGACGCTCTTTCCAGAATCATCGGGTCGAGAAAATCCGGGCCGGTTTTGAACACACGCACCTTGCGGCCTTGCAAACTATGCCAGCGCGCCAGTGCGGCCGTGACGGTGGTTTTACCCTGACCGGATGCGGGCGCTGTTATAAAAAGTGCGGGGCAGCGATGTGTGCTCACAGGTCCACACCTTTTTGCGCTTTGATGCCGGCACGAAACGCATGTTTAACATCCGCTAATTCTGTCACCGTATCCGCGTGGTCGATCAGCTCTTGTGTGGCGCCGCGCCCGGTGATAATCACGTGTTGCATGGCAGGACGCGCCTTGATATCTGTTAACACCTCATCCAGTTGTAGCCAGCCGTATTTAATGGGATAAGTGAGTTCATCCAGCA
>JANOOU010000351.1:0-2419 GCA_031421475.1 Gammaproteobacteria bacterium
TATGAATCAAGATTTTTCTGTTACCTGCATTAATCCCATTCATTGCACACAAAAAAATTAACCATTAGTAAATAACCAATAATCAGTAGATAAAAAATTCACGTAAAAAAATACGCGCATAATGATCAACCAGCAAGAACGCAAATAAAGCGCTCAAATAAAATATCGAATAACTAAATGTTTTCATGGCATGCACATCACTATTGCCGGTACGGTACAGTTTCCAGGCGTGGTAAATAAAGCCTATACCCAGGCCCAGTGCGCCGGCAAAATAAATCAGGCCCGACATATTCACCACAAACGGCATCAGCGATACCGACAGCAGCAACAGCGTATACAACAAAATATGAACTTTGGTAAACATAATGCCGTGCGTAACGGGCAACATGGGAACACCGGCTTTAGCATATTCATCTTTACGTTTGATGGCCAGCGCCCAAAAATGCGGTGGCGTCCAGATAAAAATAATCAGGAACAGTAACAAAGCTTCGTGATTGACTTCACCTGTCATTGCCGTCCAGCCCAACAACGGTGGTGCAGCGCCGGCAGCGCCACCCAGTACAATATTTTGCGGTGTTGAACGCTTCAAAAACATGGTGTAAACCACGGCATAACCAAATAACGAAGTCAGTGTTAGCAAGGCCGTGAGCATATTAATCTGCGTCACTAAAATAATCATTGCGATTACGGCTAGTGAAATAGCAAAAATCAATGCACCATTACTGGATAATTCACCCATCGGCAAAGGGCGGTTTTGAGTGCGCTCCATCAGACCATCAATGCGTTGATCAACCCAGTGATTAATGGCCGCACCGGATGCCGAAGCCAGCGCTATACCCACGGTGGCAAAAAAGAATTTGTCCAAAGGCAGCGCACCCTTGGTTGCCAATAACATACCTACAACAGCGGTAAACACAATCAGGAACACCACCTTGGGTTTACACAGCGCATAATATTTTTTATAGGGAATACCGGAAATCTGAAGCGCTATGTCACTCATCACGACCACCTTTAATGTCTGCACGTTGCACTAAATAATTTAAGTAAACCAAAACCATCAACAGCAAGGCCGCACCTGCATTGTGTGCCACGGCTAATGGCAAAGGTAAATACAGCAGTACATTGGCTATTCCCAATGCAATTTGAATAAACAGCATAGACAGCAATACCACAGCCGTTTTATGCAACACACTGTTGCTTTGCCGCAACATCAGCAGCGCCAACAAGCCAACGACGATGGCTGTTAGCAAAGCACCCAGGCGATGCATGACATGTACCGTAACGCCCGCCTCTGTCGTTAACACGCCGCCTTCATAATTCACGCCGGATTCGTGAATGAAATTAAACCCGGCCTTAAAATCCAGATCCGGCAGCCATTGCCCTCTACAGGTTGGGAAATCCGGGCAGTACAAGGCAACATAATTAGTGCTGGTCCAGCCACCCAAAAAAATCTGTACTGACAACAAAACCAGGGCAAGCCGTGATCCGATACGCACACTCTGATTAACCGGCGGCGGCAACAAAATAGTTTGCTTCGATTTTAAATAGCTCCAGAACAACAAGGACAAGGTCAACAAACCTGCCAGCAAATGCAAGGTGACGATCGTGGGTTTGAGTAAATGTGTAACCGTCCACATCCCCAACAAACCCTGAAAAATGACCAGAGCAACCAAAAGCGATGGCAGCAATACGTGTTGCTGCGAGGGTTTTTTGTTGCGCCAGGCTATCACTGCCATGGCAACAATCAACAAACCCAGTATGCTCGCCAAATAGCGATGCAACATTTCTTTCCAGGCCTTGCCGCTTTCCACGTCCAGATGCGGGAACAGTAATTCAGCACGGGTGATCTCTTCCATATTATCGGGTGCACTGAACTGGCCATAACAGCCCGGCCAATCGGGGCAGCCGAGGCCGGCATCGGACAATCGTACGTAAGCACCCAGCACGATAACAATCAATGCCAACACCACAGCGGTTAAATTAACTTTACTGAATAAGGAATTCATCATGGTGTACACAACCACCCTGAAGGGCCCACGGTAAGCGGGTGCAAGACATTATGGTCTGTGGATACGCTGCAAACCGGCTTCCGCAAAAGCATCCGGTTAAAGCGTCGAACAACGCTGACAAAGAAAAACAACAATATAGCCAAGCCGCTTGCTGGCAAGGTCTTAAACTCAAGCATGCTTTGTAGCCATCCCCTCTTTCTTATTCATATACCCAACCCTCTTGGCGGTTCGGCTGGCTTACCGAGCCCTGTCAAAAAATGATCTAAATTACAGTCACCTGATTGATTCAGGTCAATTTTTTGCTAGCAGAGTTTGCTACGGCGCGCCATCCTAGCGCATGCGACATTGTGTCGCAATGACTATTTCAAATAGTTTGCAAGTCAATATAAATTAGTATTTTCTTATTTAAT
>JANOOU010000352.1:0-2382 GCA_031421475.1 Gammaproteobacteria bacterium
CGGGCGCGATGACGCCGCAGGTGTGGGAACAAAAATTCCGTGCTTATTTTGACAAAGAACCGAGCAAACCATGATAGCCAGACATCACTTTTGTTTTTTGGAAATACTATTCGCTCTGCTGCTGTTAGGTATTCCAGTAACTGGGCAGGCCGCCGTCGAGACCCACCGTTTTGATAATCCGGCACAGGAAGAACGTTACAAAAAACTGGTTGCCGAATTACGCTGTCTGGTTTGTCAAAATCAAAATGTGGCCGATTCCAACGCCGAACTCGCCTATGATATGCGCCGCAAAACCTATGAAATGGTCACCGCAGGCAAAAGTGAAAATGAAATAGTCGATTTCATGGTGACACGTTATGGCGATTTTGTGATGTATCGTCCGCCGTTGAAACTAACGACGGCATTACTTTGGTTCGCGCCGTTGTTACTGTTGTCCATTGCGTTGATAATCGTTTTTAGTTATCTGCGCAAACAAAAAAATCAAAACGCAGTTGATATGAGTGAGCAGCAACAGCAACAAATGCGAAAATTTCTGGATGAGTGATACTAAGGAACCTCTGAGCAAGTATCAACACAACAAACCCAGCGTCATTCCCGACAAAAGCATTCGGGAATGACAGAAGGTATAGTGTTGTTCGACTTAATCAGAGGTTCCTAACTATTTTGTAGTTCGATAATTGGATAATTCATGCTGATATTTATTTTGACCGTAAGCGTATTGATTCTTCTGGCCCTGCTTTTTGTGGTGCCGACATTATTTAAATCGCATAAGTTGGCTGCTGAAACGTTTGATCAGCAAAATATTCGCATTGCGCGTGAGCGCTTGCAGGAGCTCAAACGCGAATTTACCGCCAACACCATTAGCCAGCAAAATTTTGATCAGGCCCGGGTGGAGCTTGAACAAACACTGGCGTTCGATTTGTCGGCGGGCGAAGCCACTACGGCAGAGTCTTCTGCCAACTCGGCACGCGTATTGGCATTGATATTGTTGATTGCCGTGCCGGTGGTGTCGGTTCTGCTGTATTGGGAATTGGGACGATTTGATAGCCTGCAGGGTGATGTGGCGGTAGCCGCGACGAATCAAGCTACACCGGGCAAAGATATGACCATGGATGAAGCCATTGCAAAAATTAAAGCAAAACTGGAACAGGATCCATCGAATGCAGAAGCCTGGTATATGCTGGCGCGCAGTCATATGGCCTTGCAACATTATGAAGAAAGTGTGGCCGCCTATCGCAAGGTTTTGGCGTTGGTGGGTGATGATGCGGATTTAATGTTGCGTTTTGCGGATGCGCTCATCATGAGCCGGGATGGGCGTTTCGCCGGTGAGCCAACCGACGTTATTAACAAGGCATTGCAGAAAAATCCGGCGCATCCGCAAGGGTTGTGGCTGGCTGGCATGGCCGCCAGTGAAGCGGGTGATCACAAACGGGCGTTGCAGCATTGGTATAAATTGGAATCCCTGCTCGAAGGCGATGTGGCTTCACAAACTGAAGTGCGTGCGATGATTGCCAATGCTGAACAGCAGCTTTCGCCACAGCAACTCACACAGTTAAAACGTGATAAACCGGCAACGCAGCCAGTGAATGCTGTGGCCGCCAAACCCGCAGAAATTACCGTGCACGTCACGATTGATGCGGCGGTTAAATCTAAAATAAATCCGGGCGATACTGTGTTTATTCTGGCGCGTGCCATCGACGGCCCGCCGATGCCACTGGCGGTTGTTCGACACACCGCGGCTGAATTGCCGATTACCGTTACATTAAACGACGCCATGGCGATGATGCCGGCGATGAAGTTGTCGAATTATCCGCAAGTAAAAGTGACCGCCATCGTTTCCAAATCCGGCACCGCACAATTGGTTACTGGCGATTTATTTGGTGAAGTGTTGCCGGTTAAGGTGACCGGCAATTCATCTGTGAAACTGGTGATCAATCAGCTGAAATAAACTGTTAGGGCTGTTCTGATTAATTAATCTCAATTTGGTTTTGGAAAAGTACGCCATCAGGATAGGCATAAGAATAACAATCACTTGTTCGCAGCGTGGCATGGGTAAATAGTGCGATGGCAACAAGGCGATGGTGGCGCCATGACAGGCGCATGGTGTCTGGCCGATGCAAACAGCATCAAACCAAAACTTCCTGCATAGATATTTCAGACGAATATCAATGATTAATCAGAGCATCCCTGGTTTTTAAATTCTGAGTTATCCGGTTATTTTCCAGGTTATCGGGTTTGTTTAATCCAACCGGTTTTCGCCTGGCAATTTGAATACGCAAAAAAGCCCGTCGAGGCTGTCTTCTGCACAAAACATCCAATCTTTACAGTCACCCGAGTTGTTATTGATGTATCGCAACTCAACCTGTACCTCCTTCATCTAGG
>JANOOU010000353.1:0-4629 GCA_031421475.1 Gammaproteobacteria bacterium
GTTGCCGCTGTCTTTTACCTTGATGGGCCAGTTGGATTTAGTAATGTAAGCAGCGTGGCATGTGGTGGCGATTTTTGTGAATCCCGATTAAGTCTATCGGAAGTATTGACATTAATGCCTGGTGATTATCAATTGCTGTTCTATACAAACGATATCGCTGCTAATACAAATAGCAATTGGTCATTCCAGGCAAGTTTTGCCTCTGTGCCAGTACCAGTTCCCTCAGCAATTTGGCTATTTATTAGTGGTTTTGGGTCATTATTTGCATTGGGTAAGGGCAGAGTTCGTCACTAAATTTATCCAGTGGTTTTTTATTTATTTTAAATTTCCATCTTTGGGTGTTTTTGTTGTAAGTAGGGTATATGTTGGGCTGAACCTGCGAAGCCACAACGTTCTTTTGTGGTTCAATTGTTGGGCTTCATTTTTAGTCAACCCAGCCTGCGCAGGTTGGGTTGACTATGCATTATGAATTAATCAAAATCTCTGTTGTTTTTGCGTCTTTGCGGCAAGCATTATTTATTTCGCGCCTTTCATAATACTCATCGCCGCTGCTACCATCGAACCCATTTCCGCCATATTGCCTGGCAATATGAGTGTATTGCCCGCTTTAGCAACACCCGAAAAAGCTTCAACATATTTCTCGGCTACTTTTAAATTTACTGCATCCATACCGCCGGGTGATTGTATGGCTTGTGCAACCATCAAAATAGATTTGGCTGTGGCATCAGCAACCGCTTTCAAGGCTTCGGCTTCACCTTGTGCATTGTTAATCGCAGCCTGTTTTTCGCCTTCTGATCGTTGAATAAAAGCTTCGCGTTGGCCGGTAGCGATATTGATTTGTTCCTGTTTACGGCCTTCAGACGCGGCAATGAGTGCGCGCTTTTCACGTTCGGCCGTAATTTGTGCCTGCATGGCGTGCAGAATTTCTTTGGGGGGTGTTAAATCTTTAATTTCGTAGCGTAAAACTTTTACGCCCCAGTTGGAAGCGGCTTCATCGAGGGCTGCGACGACGGAGGTGTTAATGTGTTCACGTTCTTCAAAGGTTTTATCGAGTTCCATTTTACCGATGGCAGAACGTAACGTGGTTTGCGCCAGTTGCGTAATCGCCATGATGTAATCACTGGTGCCATAGGATGCGAGTTTGGGATCGGTTACCTGAAAATACAAAACACCATCAACTTGTAATTGAGTATTGTCTTTGGTAATACAAATCTGGCTGGGTACATCCAGTGGTACTTCCTTGAGCATGTGGCGGTAGGCAATGCGATCAACAAAGGGCACAACGATATTCAGCCCCGGTGCCAGCGTGGCGTGATAACGTCCGAGACGTTCGACTACCCAGGCATGTTGTTGCGGTACCACTTTTACCGCTTTGATAATAAAGATGGCGGCTGCAATCAATATAAATAAGGTAACTTCAAACATTTTCGGATCCTCTTGAGGCTTGGTAATCGGGTTTTATATGGCTCAATATGAGTTTAGAGCCTTGCATGGATTGTATAAATAGGGTTTGGTCGTGCGGGGTGTCGGCTGATGCCAGTTGTGCTTCCCATTCGGCTCCCCGGTAGGCAACGCGCAGCGAGCCATCTTCACGTATGTGCATAACGCGCACGCTCTGGCCGATGTCGAGATTTTGATTTTCATTGGGTGCAGGTTGCGAGATTTTTGAACGCCGCAGAATGAGGGTGCCGATCACGCCTATCACTGCGCTGAGAGTAATTTGTGCTGGCAGTGCCAGGCCTGTTAGCGCGGCCAGTCCACCCGCGCCCAGCGCCACAGCTAATACCAGCAGGTAAAAAGTACCGGTGGCCATTTCAGCCGCCAGCATCGTCAAGGCCAGCAGAAACCAGATAATATAATCCGCCATAGATGCTCCTAGTTACCAAGCGATGAATGCTAGCACAGTAGCACCAGGCCGGTGCTGCTTTAGGTGATTGCTGTTTGAATGTTATTTATCCATATCGTGTTCGTTCAAGCCCCAGGCCAGCAAGTTACCGCTGCGGTTGTTTGAATGACGTAAATCGCGGGCCAAACGTTGCAGCCATTTTTTAAATAATTCGTAGGCTTCATGGGGGGGTGCATCGAGGTAAACAATGAGGGTGTCTTTGTTGAAACGTGCGAGTTTGACTTCAGATTTTGCCACAACGGAAGCACTGCGCGGTGCACCATCAAATAAATTCAGTTCACCGAAGGTTTCGTTTTCACCCAGTTCAGTAAAGCCGGATTCGATATGGCGACCATCGAATAGTACTACGCGTTTGTTGATACTGACCTGGCCTTGCAAAATAAAATAAACCCCCATACTTTCTTCGCCTTCATGCAAAATGGTTTCGCCAGCTTTGTACTGGATGATTTTGCAATCATGGGTATTGGAAAATTCGGGCAGGGTGATGATGTCTTTTAATAAGAGCGACATGATGTATGTCCGGTAAGGATAACGCCATTTACGATAACAGATTTTGTCAGAAATAATAGCCCATATCTATTTGCAGAAAATCATCTTCACGTACGCTGTTTAATAAACCGGTGTTGCTGATATTGGTGAATGCACGGGCTTCAATCGTAAGCTTCCAGTTGCTGCTAATTCTGCGATGTGCCTCCAGGCTGATGACGGTATCGTGCGTGTCCTGATCAATAATAAAACCCAGCAGGGCATCGGTGGAAGCGGCGTCGTTTAGTGCCAGGCGTAAACCCATCATCACATCGTGTTCAAGAAAGGTAGTGGCGGTATCGCCCCGGTTATCGTAAAGATATTCTGCGACCCAGCCTATATCAGCACGGCTATCGAATACACCAACAAAGGTATATTCAAAACCGCCGGTTGCCGCCGTGAAATCTTCGGCAGACCAGTTGCGATGTATGACTTCCAGTTTCCACAGCCATTCATCGGTGGTGGCTTGTATATCAACACCGGCTTGCTGCATCTGTAAATAGCGCGGTATCAGGGTGTTGCTAACCGCGTCGTAATAATTTAGGTTAAAGACAGGATCACGGCTGGTGCCATCAAAATACGACAAGCCCAGATCCCAGATATCGAGTGAGGTAACTAATCGTAAGGCAAAATCAATATGTCTTGCTTCATCACTGGATTCATAACTACTTTGGTTAGGGTTGACAGGCAGGGCCAGTGGACGTCCTGCCGCACTGGAAAAAGTGCGTTCACGAAAATAGGGTAATACAAATACATCAACATTGCCCCAGTCTTGTTTAAAAGTGGTTTGAATCATCGGTTGGCCGAGTTTGTCTTCGCCGTCAATGTTTTCAACAAAATCTGTTTGATTGATTACATCCACCAGATGTTGCGATTCGGTAACACCCCAGAATATTTTTCCTATGCCTGCCTTGATTTGCCAGTTATCAAACTGGTTGCGCCAGATGAATTCACGCATATCACCGTGGGTGCGTTCATCATCGTGTTGATCCACACGGAAAAAAGGGCTGATGGTGATGCTTTGTTGTTCACCATTCCAGGCATGATAAAAATCGGGTTCAATAGCAGCAGACATATAATTATTATGTTGCGGGCTGGCGGAATTTATCGGGTCGTTAAAAAAATATCGCCATTGTGTGGATATATCACCAGACCATTCTGCGGCGAAGATTTGTGTGGATGCAAATAACGTCAGGGCAAAGAAAGTGTAGGGCGGATAAGTGAAACGCATCTGCCGGGGTGCTGCGGTGGATGCGCTGCGCTTATCCACCCTACAGGTAAGCGATGTTATGAATTTCATTCCAGTCCCTTGAATTGTTCAAGCAAATTCACATCGTCCGGCATGGCCGGGCGTTCATTGTTCATGCCCAGTTCTTTCATAATAAAGGATGTCGGTACGTTACCGTTTTTTGCGCGTATCAATCCCTGTACCGTGCCCAGCGCACAAATTTTTCCACGACTGGTGATGCGTTGTTCAATGAACACCCATTTATCATCCCAATATACCAGGCGTGTATGAAGTTCAAAGGGCTGAAATAATTTCAGCGGGCGGCGGTAACGCATGTGTACTGTGCCGACTATCGGCAGCCAGTGATTTTTTCGCGCCAGGCTAAATAAACCAATGCGCGTTATCAAATCAATGCGGCCCAGATCCATGATGCTGAGGTAACGGCCATTGTTCATGTGCCGGTTCAGATCCAGGTCATTCGGTAATACATGAAAATGCAATACCGATGTGTCCAGTGTTGCCATGCGCGGTTTGAACAAGGCGCGCAGGAATACAATCAGAAATCGCAAGTACAGGTTCACTATTTGGCATTCTCAAGGCTGTTACGGTCAAAATCCTTATCGGAAAAACCATTCCTGATTTATAATCACTCCATGTTAATGCAGTCGATTTGCCGGTTTGGTGATTGTCCATTTGCATGCTGCCGGCGCGCCAGTATTGGTTGAGGTATTGCTGGTAGTCGCTGGCTTTCAGTGTCTTGAGCAGTGAGTTTTTGCGGTCATAAAACACGATTTTTTCCGGGCGATATTCGTTTTTGTTGATCCATGCCAGCTGGCGTACATAGCCGGAGTCTTCATAAACCGGCACACGTTCTATAACAAAGCAGTCAACGCCATTCATTTTTTCATCGTTGATATATTTGTAGGTGTATTTGTCGAGTTCCTGTGAAGCAATGTCTTCGTAAGCAAAT
>JANOOU010000354.1:0-1703 GCA_031421475.1 Gammaproteobacteria bacterium
CAAAAGTTTGTACCCCAGTATTATTCGCACCTTCAAAGTTGACCCCTACGGCATGCTCGCCGCTGCCACACAACCTGAAGACGATATTATTCCCGGCTTCAATGGGGCATGTTTTTCCAAAACCGAAAACATACTGCCTGACATCATTGAGCAACTGTGGTCCGCACGCGATATTGCCAAACAACAAAAAAATAAATCCCTGTCGCAAGCCATAAAAATTATCATGAATTCATTCTACGGCGTACTCGGCACTCCAGGCTGCCGCTTGCACGATATGAAACTCACCAGCTCCATTACATTACGCGGCCATGAAATCATCAAACAATCTGTAGTGCTCATTGAACAGCAAGGTTACCCGGTGATTTACGGCGACACCGATTCTCTGTTTGTATCACTGCGTATTTTGCACAACAACGAACAAGCCGACGTCATTGGACACAAACTCGTCGAAGTCATTAATACATACTGGAAACAACATTTACTGGATGCATACAACATCGAATGTTTTCTGGAAGTGCAATACGAAACCCACTACCAACGTTTTTTCATGCCCACCGCCCGCGGCAGCGACAAAGGCAGTAAAAAACGCTACGCCGGATTAATCACCGATAACAAAGGTGTCGAATCCATAAAATTCAAAGGACTTGAAAACGTTAGAACAGACTGGACCGAACTCGCCAGAAATTTTCAGCAGGAACTCTACGCCAAAATATTCCGCAAGCAACCGTTTGATGAATTCATCAGCAAAACCGTTAAAGCCCTCAAGGCTGGCGAACTGGATACACAGTTAATTTATCGCAAACGCTTACGCCAGAAATTAAGTGAGTACACCCGCAATGTGCCACCGCATGTTCAGGCCGCACTTAAGGCCGAGAAAATATTCGCCGAACAAAAGCTGCCTGGGCGTTATAGTAATCGGGGCTGGATTGAGTATTACATCACTGTGAATGGGCCGGAGACGATTGAATGTAAACAATCTGTTTTGGATTATCAGCATTATATTGATAAGCAGTTGTTGCCGATTGCGGATAGTATTTTGAGTGTGCTTGGCAGAAGTATGGAACCGATATTTCAGGATCAGATTGAAATGTTTTGACACAACGGTTTGTCGTTTCGTAGGGTGGCAATGCCCACCGGCTTTTTTGCTTTTGTTTGTTTACTGATTTAGCATCAGGTGCTGCAAACTTTATTTCGCCCTCGCTGGGCGAGTCACTTCTTTTGCTTGTGCAAAAGAAGTGACCAAGAAAACACATCCCAGGCAATATATAAAGCAACGTAGCAACTTGAAGATCTTGTAGGTGCGATTAGCGCAG
This sequence comes from Gammaproteobacteria bacterium, assembly GCA_031421475.1. Taxonomy (GTDB): domain Bacteria; phylum Pseudomonadota; class Gammaproteobacteria; order SZUA-229; family SZUA-229; genus JACPVK01. Next base: position 1,314 of record JANOOU010000354.1, read on the forward strand.
CGTAATCGCACGCATGTTAACTTGTTAAGCACAATACGTTTATAAAGTAATAATTATTTATAGCATGCGAATTTCGCCCGCCATACACAATTTCAAAATATTAACTGCTTTAGCCTTTGCCAAGTATCAAGTGTGTGCCGTCTAAACTGTACTTAACTACATCCATATCCGCCGTCCATTGACCAAGTTTCTTTCCTTCTAGTGTCCAGCGCCATTGCTCCTTTCTCCCTTCTTCGATATCTTGGTCATGGCAGACAATTAAGGCATTATCTTTAATCCTGCCATCCACAACTTCAGGACCAAAATCCTTACAAATCCCGCCCCACCGAAACCATGCACGATCAGGCATAACTACATGATCATCACTAACGTACACATGATATACAATAT
>JANOOU010000355.1:0-2840 GCA_031421475.1 Gammaproteobacteria bacterium
GATAAGCAGGGACGCGCATCAAAACGGCCTTGAAGCAAAAGCCACTCTGCGAGGGAAGCCCGAAGGGCCAACGCGATCGGGGTGTGTTTCTTTGGTTACTTTTCTTTGCCGTGTTAATACAAGCATGGGCAAAGAAAGTAACTCGCCCAGCGAGGGCGAAATAAAACTTTCAGCGCAAGTTGCACATACAGTAAACAAAACAAACTCACAGAAAATAAAATATCAGCGTGTCCCCGCCGGTATCACCGGCGTCCCACTCACCACATCCCCGCACTGCGCTTTAAACCGCATCATATGATCCATCAAAATCATCGCCAGCATGGCTTCGCAAATGGGGGTAGCACGTATGCCCACGCAAGGGTCATGACGACCTTCGGTAATCACCTCAACCGGGTTGCCGTGAATATCTACGCTGCGGCCCGGCAGGCGCATACTCGATGTGGGTTTGAATGCGGTGTGAACGATGATGTCCTGGCCGGAGCTGATGCCGCCGAGTATGCCGCCGGCGTGATTGCTCAAAAATCCCTGCGGTGTTATTTCATCTCGAAATTCGGTGCCTTTGGCGGTTATGCAGCCAAAACCGCCGCCAATTTCCACGCCTTTGGCAGCGTTGATGCTCATCATGGCGTAGGCAATTTCAGCATCGAGGCGGTCGAATATGGGTTCGCCCAAACCCGGCGGAATATTTTCGGCAATCACGGTAATGCGTGCGCCAACGGAGTTGCCTTCCTTGCGCAAGGCATCCATGTATTTTTCGAGCTCGGTTACTTTACTGGCATCCGGACTGAAGAATGGATTTTGATCAACTTGTGACCAGTCAATTAAATCAATTTTAATCGGGCCGAGTTGTGATAAATAACCGCGAATCTGGATGCCGTGTCGTTGTTTTAAATATTTTTTGGCTATACCGCCAGCGGCGACACGCATGGCGGTTTCGCGTGCTGAGGAACGACCACCGCCACGGTAATCACGAAAGCCGTATTTCTGTTGATAGGTGTAATCGGCGTGACCAGGCCGAAAGCTGTTCATGATATCGGTGTAATCTTTGGAGCGCTGATCCGTGTTTTCAATCAGCAGTGCGATCGGGCTGCCGGTGGTTTTGCCTTCGAAAGTGCCAGCCAGAATTTTTACCAGATCGGCCTCACGACGTTGTGTGGTGTGGCGGCTGGTGCCGGGGCGGCGGCGATCAAGATCGTGTTGTAAATCGGCCTCGCACAGTTCCAGGCCCGGTGGGCAGCCGTCAACGATGGCGACCAATGCGGGTCCATGGCTTTCACCGGCGGTGGTGACAGTAAATAATTTTCCCAAGGTATTTCCGGACACGATTCAATCTCGCTGGTGAGTGGATAGTGCATGTTATCAAAACTCTGCCTTGCCGTAACTGTATGGCTGCGATATCGTAGGCTTGTTTGGTCAGACATCACGCGGGCTGATAAAAAAAATGCGTGCCAGCGGCTGTGGCGCACGAGGTTGATGATTTCATTCAGGATGACGGCCATCCGTACGGTGTGGTATATCTGCTGGAAATATAAAAATTAAAAAGACTCGATAAATGTTCCACACTATTGCAGATATTCTGGTTGTTGAGGACGATGATCTCTCGCGCGACATTATGCTGCTGCGCTTGCAGGGATCGCATTATCAAATTCGATTCGCAGTGAGTGGCCGGGAGGCATTGGAGCAGGTAGCGCTGAAGAAGCCGGATTTGGTGCTGCTCGACGTGATGTTACCTGAGATTATGGGGCTACAGGTGTTGCACACCCTGCGCCAGAACTACTCCATGGTTGATTTGCCGATCATTATGGTGACGGCGATTGATGAAAATGAACGTATCGTGCGCGCACTGGAACTCGGCGCGAATGATTACATCACCAAGCCAATTAACTTTCCGATTTTACTGGCGCGTATGCAAACCCATCTGAGTTTGAAACAGCTGGCGGCGATGAATACCGAATTTCTCACTACCGCCAGCCGCGATTTACGCAAGCCGCTGTCGCAAATAATCAGCATATCTAATCAGGCGCGTTTAAAACTGGCTGGAGGTGTTGTCAATTCGCAAGACATGCTGGACGCTTTCACGCGCATCGGTCAGGCTGCCTCGCAAATGAATAGCATCACATCTTGTGTACTGGATATGCAAACCTCGGGTCTGTCGCAAATACGCCTGACCAAAACACCGGTGCATTTAGATCAGCTGGTGGCGACAGCGTTGGCCGAACAACACGATAATATACGCCATAAAAAGCTATGTTTGATGGGCCCACGAAATGCCGGGCGGGTGATTATCGAAGCGGATAAAAATCGGATTCGCCAGGTTATTAATTATCTAATCGAAAACGCCATTTTGGCCAGTGCGCCGGGTGGTTGTATCCATGTTAATTTATCGATGACAGCGGATTATGCGCGGCTCGAGGTGATGGATGATGGCGCCGGTTTGCGTGAAGAATTTCTGCAAACAGTATTTCAAGATGAAGAGCTCAATTTCACCGCCAACGGTGGCAGCCTGAGTTTATGTAAACAGTTAATTGAATTACATCAAGGTGATATAGGTGTGCAGAGTAATCAGGGTAACAAGGGCAATACGTTCTGGTTTACCTTGCCGATATTTAAATTACGCCCGGTGATGTGAATCTGCGGTGCGCGTTTCAGTGCAAGGCTTACCACTCCACTGTATCCAGTTGATCAGCCGTTAGTAAAAATACACCATCTTCACCGTGTTCAAATTCCAGCCAGTGAAACGGTATGTGCGGATATTTTTCCTGCAAGGCGTGCTGCGAATTACCCACTTCCACCACCAGAATGCCCTGATCCGATAAAAATTCACGCGCCTGCTGCAGCAT
>JANOOU010000356.1:0-3570 GCA_031421475.1 Gammaproteobacteria bacterium
TCAACCGCTTCGGTGGTTTTATATTCCCAGCGGCAGGCGTTGGTACACGAGCCCTGATTGGGATCGCGGTGATTAAAATAACCGGATAACAAACAGCGGCCGGAATAGGCAATGCATAAGGCGCCGTGAACAAATACTTCCAGCTCCATATCCGGGCATTGCTGGCGGATTTCTGCAATTTCGTCCAGTGATAATTCGCGCGATAAAATAATGCGTTGTATACCCACCGATTGCCAGAATTTTACGGCAGCAAAATTTACAGTGTTGGCCTGTACCGATAGGTGTATCGGCATGTCGGGCCAGGTTTCACGCACCATCATGATTAAACCCGGATCGGCCATGATGAGTGCATCGGGTTGCATGGCGATCACCGGTTGCATGTCGCGGATATAGGTTTTCACCTTGCTGTTGTGCGGACTGATGTTGGAGGCAATGAAAAACTTTTTCCCCAGGGCATGGGCTTCAGCAATGCCGATAGCGAGATTGTCTTCCAGAAAATCATTGTTGCGTACACGCAGGCTATAACGTGGCTGGCCGGCATAAATGGCATCAGCACCGTAGGCAAAGGCATAACGCATGTTACGTATCGTGCCTGCAGGGGAAAGCAGTTCTATTTTTTTCATGATGAGTCTCGGGGAGCGTGATCCTATTCTAACCGATGCTGCCGGTTCGGATGACAATGTCGTTCATCCGGCGGCAGTGACTAGGGGGTTTGCCGGGTCGGTGATGGCTATTGCGCGTCCACCGCCGTTTTATGCAGTGCTGTTGTCGCCGCTTGGTTATTATTGCGGGCCAGCTCCGAATCCAAAACCGTTGGTGGCTCATACAGGCTGGATGAAGCTTGTGTAAAATCTCATATGTTACATGTACCTGCTTGATTTATATGCTGTACTTCCGCCAAATAGTGCTATTATCTTGGCAGCGTATGAGGCAGCCATGTATAGATATGATTATTTGGTTAACGAGGAAATCAGAATGAATTTAAAACATAAAATCCTGTTAGTAGTCATGGCAAGCCTGTTGGGTTTTGCGGGACTGGCTACGGCTGGCAAGCAAGGCATCAGTTTTTATGCGGGTTTGGGAGCGACGGCCATTGCACCCGATAGTAATGTGGGGAGTGAGTTTGATCCGGCACTGGGGGGCAATATCTTTCTGGGTATAGAAGAAGATGGCTGGTTTCTGGAGTATATCGGCCTGGCTACGGCAAAGGGAGGTACAAACAACGCGGCTATAGAATACTCAGTACAGGGTGGTTTTGGTTCATTAGGCTACCGCACACTGGAAACCAAAAGTGGCTTGTATTTTTTATTGAGCGTCGGTGCAGCGACTTCTGATGTGACTCTTACAGTAACCGGATTACCCGAGACAACAGCAGCCTATAGTGGCAATGGTGTTACAGTCGGAATGGGCATGCGTTTGGATAAAACCGAGAGACTTGAGTTGGATTATTCTATGCTGCGGCTTAGTTTGGATACGAATGAGGTGGGTGCTAGTGATTTCGATGCACACATGGTGACACTGCGTTACATTTGGGGTGGCAATCCCTACAATCCAAAATTTTGATGTGTTTTAGCTTGATAATAAATAAACAGGCGCCCATGTTGGATTACACAACAGTCGCTTGTTTTTTTATGCGTGCATTTAATCGTTCAACCGTACCTATGTCATCCCATTCTCCCTGATATAACTCAGCGCTGATTAATCCCTGTGTGGCGAATTCGCGAATCATGGGCGCTAACGGAAATGCGCCGCCATTTTTTTCTGCGAAGAATTCTTTTTTATAAACGCCAATACCGCTGAACGTAAATTTAGTATCGCCGTGTTCAACCAGCTTGTTATCGCGCAAATAAAAATCACCCAGTGGATGTTGCGGCGGGTTATTGACCAGCACCAAGTGTGCAAGGCCTTGTGGTGTATGCTGGTGTAAAGTTTGCCAAGGGTAGTTTGTCCAGATATCGCCGTTGATAACCAGAAACGGTTGCTCACCCAGTAAAGGTAATGCCTTGAAAATACCGCCCCCCGTTTCCAGCGCGGAATCGCCTTCATCGGAATAGGAAATATTTACGCCGTATTTCGAGCCATTACCGATTGTGTCGCAGATTTGTTTTCCCAGCCAGGCAATGTTGATCACAATGTTTTTAAATCCCGCCTTGGCCAGATTCATCAAGTGATATTCAATTAAGCGGTGTTTGCCAATGGGCAGCAGCGGTTTAGGTGTGTGGTCGGTGAGCGGACGCATGCGCTCACCACGGCCGGCTGCCAGGATCATGGCTTTCATTTAATGAATTCCAGTGTTATGTTTGAAAAACATACGCAAATGAACGCAAATATTTTTGGGGTGACTTATGAGTCATTGGGCGTTCAGTCTCGAATTAATTTCAATGCGTTTATATTAGGTTTTAAATTCAGCTCGTTAAGCAAATCAAGCATGTCGTGCAATTCTTCGTAGCGTTCACACGTGTCAAATACATAGGCCAGTACACGCGGTAGATCGTTGAGATAAGCCGGTTTGCCATCACGGTGATTCAAGCGCGCGAAGATGCCTAGAACTTTTATGTGGCGTTGTGCGCCCATTAAATCGAACCAGCGCATGAATTGTGCAAACGAAGTGCCAGATAATTGCGGGCTGAGTTCGAGAAAGTAATGCACCCACCCTTCAGTTTTTTGACGTGGCCAGGCGATATAACAATCTTTTAATAATGAAACCAGGTCGTAGCTGATAGCGCCGATCACTGCGTCCTGAAAATCGATCACACCCGGATTGTTTGTATCTGTAATCATTAAATTACGTGAATGGTAGTCACGATGCACAAACACTTGTGGCTGCTGCAATGCGTTCTGCGTCAGTATGTCAAATGCACTGTGCAAAACACCTTGTTGTTTTTCCGTGAGTTTACGTTGTAAGTGTTTATCAAAATACCAGTCGCGGCATAAATTCATTTCAAATTGCAGTAATTTTTCATCGTATAGAGGCAAGTTATGTGGTGATGGTTTTGTGGGCAGTGTTTGCATTTTGAGCAGGCTGTTAATGGCATCTTGGTATAAATGGTCTGCATTGTTACTCTCTAGCTTGCTTAAATAAGGCGTGGCGCCGAGATCGCTCAACAGCATGAATCCCAGCTCTTTGCTGTGTTGAAAAATATGTGGCGCTTGCACACCGCAGGTTTCGAGCATGTGCGCTACCTGCACAAAGGGTTCGCAGTTTTCCTTGTCGGGTGGTGCGTCCATGGCGACCCAGGTTTCGTTCTGCGTTGTAACGCGAAAATAGCGGCGAAAACTGGCATCGGCCGAGGCCGGCGCCAGGCTGAAATGATTGTGTCTCAGGGTTTGTTCCAGCCAGAGTTGAAGTTGTTGCAGGCGTGTGTCGTGATTCATGGGTTATGGGTGGCTACTCGGCTGCGGCATTCTAGCAGCTTGTTGAAAAACTATCTGCGTGGCTCTCGGCGGCTTGTTCCAGACGCCGCTCTACCGCCTCCATCCTGGAAGCGCCGGTCTTCGTTTCCGACGCGACTCTATCGTGTTTATTTGCGTTTTTTTAAAAATTTAATGGGCCCGTTCCTACAAAACCAG
>JANOOU010000357.1:0-1797 GCA_031421475.1 Gammaproteobacteria bacterium
CGAGTCCGCAAATGCGCCGCTTCTGCGCATCTCGACAACTGCTCCTGCGTTGTTCTACCTTCCGCCATCCATGGCGGTCGCTGCGCTTGCGGCATTCGTACATCCATGTGCATCACGCAAATGAACGCAAATAAAGCATGATTAGTCTTTTTCTCATTTGCGTGTATTTGCGTTCATTTGCGGACTTATGCTTTTAAATAAAGTCGCGGGCATGGCCCGCTCCTACACAATTTTAATCTTTAACTAATTTTATCGGAATGAAATAACCCTGCGCATTGATCGGCGTCAACGGCAATCCGGCTTTGTCGCGGCGTTTGCGTTCGCTCGACAAGGGCGGGCAGGCGTGGTCGTCATAATAAAGCACCATGCAATCCAGGCATAGCAAACATTCACGTTGATCAATAACGCCCTGTTTGTCAATTGACAACGAGCCGCAACCTTTGGCGCAGGCGGTACAGGTTGTGCATTCCTGTTTGCGTTTTAAACCGATCTGGCGGAAGGTGGTGGGAATCGCCAGTGCAGCGCCCAGCGGGCACAAATATTTACAAAATGGCCGTTCGATAAACGCCGAGCCCACCAGCAAGGCGACCCAGTAGGTAATGAAGGGCCAGGCACGATCCCAAATGTTAACCAGGAAGGTGGATTTGAACGGTTCTACTTCGGCCAGTTTTTCCGCCACGCCCATGGAGATAAATGATGTGGCGAGCAAACCAAAAAGTATCGCGTACTTCAGCCATTTCAACTGGTTGTGTATCGGCATAGGCAGGGTGAACTGGAAGCGGCGCAGTGGTGTGGTGTGCACCGCTTTGTAGAGTAGTTCTGTCATGGAACCGTAAGGGCACAGCCAGCCGCAGAATAAACCACGCCCCCAGAGCAATACAGTAAGCAGAATGAACCACCAGAAAACAAAAATAAAGGGATCAGACAGAAACAGTTCCCATTTCCAGGAAAATATCAGTGAATGCACCCAGGTCAGAATATGCGTGATGCTGGGCTGCGCCAATAATGCAAAACCAAAGAATCCAATACTTACACTCCAGAATATATATTTGGGTATGGCAATCCAGGGTTTGTGGCGATGTGTTGAGCGGCGCAGCAATGGATCACGTTTGGCGTGAAATATAACGGCAGCCAGTAACGTGAAAGTGAAGACAGCAATCAGGATTATTTTATTTTTCCATATTGCCACCCAGGTGGCTTCCGGCTTTATTATTTCAGGGTGCCCACCTTGCAGATAGCGTTCAGGCAGCCAGTATTCGCGATCGAAGTTGGCGAAGGTGCGGGTGCCGGTTTGCTTGTCAATTTTGTTGCCGAGCAATACCAGGTTCCAGGGGTATGCCGCACTGAAAGCGGCATTGCGAATAATGAAAATACCGGATTCGTGGAATTCGGGTGCGCCGCCTGAATGAATGCCGTAGAGATTGCGGTAATCGGTATCGCGAAAGGTGAAGCTATCCATGTCTTGCACTACTTGTATGCGGTCGTAAATACCGCCGCGCACAAAGCCCGATCCCTTGAACGAGGCGCTGCCGTTGGCAACCATAAATATGGCGTGTTCGTCGGGTTTGAGATCAGCCATCAATTGTTTGTAATTGCGTCCACCCAAAATACTGCGGCCGATTGCAGGCGCATTGAGATAGCCAAAATACAAATCAATATAGGGTGAGCCATTGTTATCGAGCCCGACATCTTTTTGTTCAACTCTCAGATGTTGAATGCTGCCTTCTTTCACTAAAGCTTGCCACTCGGGTGCGGCCTGCAAGGTAGTGAAGCGTGCCTGTTCACGCGGTTTGCTTT
>JANOOU010000358.1:0-4655 GCA_031421475.1 Gammaproteobacteria bacterium
AGAACCGCAGTGTATAAGTCATACATGAGGATTCGAGCACGGAGCTGACGCGGCCATCGCGGAAAAAGTGCATTTTTAGAGGTGCCCTTTATCAACCGGATTCGGATTTTTTGCCCGCTGAATATCTGGTCTTGGGATTAAGTCGCCTGAGCTACTATTTTCTTACATACTTTGTGAAATTATTTTTTCAGACGGGTAGCGGGGTTTATTTTCACTATTAATGGAAGCAGCTTATCGTGTACTGCCACAGCGGAATACAGGGCCTGCGGCTCTGTTATGATCGGGACAAGATGATTGAAAATGGCGGCACATCCTTGTGCCGAGTCAGAGGTTTCTTAGTGATTAAAACTTAAAACGTCTGCCAAATCCGGCCAGGCCCAGCAAGCCTGAGCCGAACAACCAGATTGCAGCAGGCACAGGAACGGGAGTAACCATCACATCGACTGCAAGTATGGCAGTGGTGTGATTCGCATTGGTGTATTCAAAAGTAATGCGCTGTGCATTGGCACCAAGACCGACTACACCTATATCTTCAATCCAGTCACCTGTATTCAGATTGCGAATAGCCAGTATAAAATTATCAGAAGCCGTCAGAACCAAAGTCTGGGCAAGTGAATTGGTTGCAATGTAATTACTGCCAACTGGCCCGCTGACACCAACGATAGATGGCAGAGCTACCAATAAACCACTAGCCGCTGTCAGGCTGTTGTTGATGACGGTGCTGTCATCCAGCATATACAATTCAAACGCCCACGGTACATTCGTTTGAGAGATATTAAAGAAGTTAACATCGCCGTCAGTCGGTGTTAGTACAGTGGCTGCATGCGTGGTGCCAGCTGCAAGTAGGGTTACGGCCATAAAAGCGGATTTCAATTTATTCATTTTCATTCATCCCGTTAAGTGATAACACAATCTTAACAACTTGTTGAAAAACGTAGTGAGCACAGCCACGTCCAGGTAAAAATGGCGGAGCGCATACGGAGGACATGAACATTTTTCCGCCATTTATAACGCCGCCCTATTGATTAAAACATGGGCAGGCGCAGTCGTTTTTCAACAAGCTGCTAAAACAATCTGCAAAACTACACTGGGCTGGCCTGCAACAAGCACCTCCCCTTAGTTTTGTAAAATCCATACTACTGGGAGTTTTTTACAGAAAAGTGACGCACTTATGAATAACGTGTGAGTAAATCTGTTAAAGCCTATAAAACTCGAAATGTGAGTCAGAAAGCAATTGTTCCTAACAGCTGTTGAAAAACTCAAAATCAAAACCTTCGCGTCAAAATCTTGGTATCTCTTTTGGATGTTTTTCAACAAGCTGCCAATAGACAACGCCGCATCACACCAGCTCCCGCATCAATTGCAAACCCTGCTGCATTACCGCATGGTCGGTTTCACGTGGGTAAACCATATAGGCCGGGTGAATAAATTCCGGTGAATTTTTTACGCGAAATAATTGCCCGCTGGTTATAAACGGCGCCGCCATTCTCGCCGGTAAAAAACAACTGCCACCGTTGCTTAACAACAGCTGCACGCCCAACCAGCCGATGTTCACAATTTGTGGTGGCCGCTCCAGATCTGGGTAACTTTGTGCATGTTGTGCATAAAATCCCGGGCCCCATTCCACATAAATATAATCTTCGCCGGGTTTGACATCGTTGGGGCGGCTGCTGACCAGCACCAAGGTCTCATCAAACAAATGCTCTACCACCAGCCCCGGGCTGTGGCTGGGGGTGTACATCAAACCGATATCGAGCGCACCTTCAATCAAATGGCGCATTAAATCGTCTTCGAATCCGATTTCACTGCGAATGGCAACATCGGGCGCGGCACGCCGCATATTGCCCACCCATAACGGCAACAATCCTTCCCACAATGCAATACGCCCACCAATACGAATCGTGGCGCGATAGCGGCTGGGTAAACCGATATCGTGCCGCGCCTGATCGGCGGTGAGCACCAGCCGTTTCGCATGTTCCATAAAACGCCGCCCGGCCTGAGTGAGGCTGGCGCCGGAGCGGTTACGCACAAACAACCGCGCATCCAGATCTTCTTCCAGCCGCTGAATGCGCGCACTCACCGTGGATTGCGTGAGGTGCAAACGCCGTGCAGCCTCCAGAAAACTGCCATGTACTGCGATGGTTAAAAAAGTACGTGCCTGCTCTATATCCATGTTAAATCGGCCTTGCCATGTATTTAATATCGAATACTACGATACTAGATAGGGAAAAATATCGTTTTACTAATATAAACACAACTCTATATAGTAGTGAAAACGCCAATACAGGAGCATGACATGCAAACATCTACCCCCTATACACGCGACATTGAAGGCTATTTACTGACCCCGGATGACTGGAACGAAAAGGTTGCAAGTGAACTGGCGGCAGAAGAGCACCTGGAACTCAATGATCAATACTGGCCCATCCTGTGTTTTATGCGTGACTACTGGAAGGAACATCGAGTCGCACCGGACGTCCGACACGTGGTGCAGCATCTGGCCGAAGCACAGGGTTATGACAAAAAAATAGCCAAACGCCATTTGTTTGATCTATTTCCCTATGGCTATGTAAAGCAGGCCTGCAAGATTGCTGGTTTGCGACGTCCGCGCGCCTGGAGTACCGGTTAAAACCGGCTCGCCCGATAAGGACACAACCTCACTCAAAGTAACCGGCATGGATAAAACACTGTTCGCGATTAAAAGTTTTATAGGTTTGAGCTCTAACCGCAGCAGTCACATTGAAAAAATCATATCCGGCCTGGGTGGGTTTGTCGGCATTCTGCTGATTCTGATAATCACCCGGCAATTTGTTACTGCGGCGGATACCGGTCTGATTGTAGCGTCCATGGGGGCCTCGGCAGTACTGGTATTTACCGTGCCGCATGGCCCGCTATCACAACCCTGGGCCTTGATAGGTGGCCATCTTGTATCAGCCGTAATAGGCGTGAGTTGTTATCTGTTAATTTCCGACTTATTTCTTGCCGCTGCAGCCGCTGTTGGCCTTGCACTTACCGGCATGTATTACCTGCGCTGTATTCATCCACCGGGCGGCGCAACCGCCTTGACCGCCGTCGTTGGCGGCGCGGGTGTGCATGATTTGGGCTACTGGTTTGTACTCACGCCGGTGTTGATGAACGTGCTGGTTCTTTTCGCCGTTGCCATGACTTTTAATTTCCTGTTTTCGTGGCGGCGATATCCCGCTGTTTTAACGAACTACAGCCATAAAACATCGGGGCCTGAAAAACAGAACGAAGACAGGCTGAGTCGCGACGATCTGGAATACGCCATACGGCAAATGAATTTATATATCGATGTCAATGACGATGATCTGGAAAAAATTTATCAACTGGCTCGCAACCACAACACCAGGCTGCTCACGTCACACCACATTAAACTTGGACATACCTACAGCAATGGCGAATACGGCCATGACTGGTCGGTGCGGCAGGTGGTGGATGAGTCAGACAAAAAACGGCCGGGGCAGGATCAAATTATTTACAAGGTGGTTGCCGGCAAAGATCGGCGCAGCAGCGGCACGCTAAGTCGTGATGAATTTACACAGTGGGCCCAATACGAAGTGTATTTAAATGAAAACTCCTGGCAACGCGTAACAGCCTTGGCCAATAACCCCAATGCCAGCAAAGCAACACCCGCCGATAAAAAATAAGCGAAAATCTCCACGCCGCCGATTTTTTTATTCGCTACTGACATACCCTGTCAGTAGCGAATAAAAACAGATGACGAAAAAACAAAAATGACATTTTTGTTTTTTCGTCATCTGAGAACGCCAGGACGGCTTTATTCAGAGCTTCCTTAATTCATTTTCAAATCTGCGTTGTTCCGCGCATGACATTACATTATGCTAACCAGAATGTCTGGATTGATATATTCACCCTTGCATTGCAGTGAGAATGTATTCGCTGACTATCTGTAGTATTTCAACGTCTGCTTCCGCCCCGAATGAGAGCTTGCAAATGAACACACAACTAACGCAATTTACCTGCGTAGTATTACCGCTGTATGTTGCTTTAACAGCCTGTAGCGGCAATGCCGATCAAAATGCCATGGCGATGCCGCCGCCACAAGTCACGGTGGTGATCGTTGCACCACAGGATTTACCGGTGGAACGCGAATACACCGGCCAGACCAAAGGCTCGCGCGAAGTCGAAATTCGTCCGCGCGTGGGTGGCATTATCGAAAAACGTTTATACCCGGAAGGCACCGCGGTAGCCGCCGGAAAAGTATTATTTCAGATCGATCCAAAACCCTATCAAACGCAACTCGCCGCGACGGAAGCCACACTGGCGCGCGCCCAGGCACAACAGAAACAGGCCGAGCGTGAATGGAACCGCCTCCAGCCTCTGGCCGATAGTAAAATAATCAGCCGCAAAGCATTGGATGATGCGCAGTCAGCGTTTGAACTGGCGGAAGCCGATATGAAAGCCGCGGAAGCGGGGATGCGCGAAGCTCAGTTGCAGCTCGATTACACACGTGTAACGGCGCCGGTTTCCGGCATTGCCGGGCTGGCAGAAAAAATGGAAGGCGCGCGGGATAAAGCCAATGAAGATCGCTTGACGACACTCACGGATACCGATCCGATGGATGTGTATTTTTCGGTTTCCGAAAACGAACTGCTGGCACAGCAACAGCAAAC
>JANOOU010000359.1:0-3610 GCA_031421475.1 Gammaproteobacteria bacterium
CATGCTGCTTGCGCTGATCTTCCATGCGGGGGCGACTCGCAATTTCAATTTTGCGCTGCTGCGCCAGTTCAAGTGTTTTATGAATCAGCGTTAACAGCTCGTCCATGTCAAATGGTTTTTTCAGAAAATCTGTCGCCCCCAGGCGCAATGCACGAATCGCATTATCTTCTGTAGAAAACCCGGTAATCATCACAACCGGTAATTCGATGTTTGCTTGCCTGATGGCCTGTAGTAAATCCAGTCCTGACATGCCCGGCATACTCAGATCTGTTACCACCAGATCACTGCCGTGCTCTCGAATATCCTGCAGCGCCAGCACCGGGTCACGAAAAATTTCGACATTAAAATCCTTGTCACGACTAAAACGACGAAACAAGTCGCCGGCGGTGACGTCATCGTCTATAAAATGTACACGTTTACTTGGTTTCATCTATTACTGTACTCAGTGGCAAGGTAACGACGGCATCCACGCCACCTTTAAGATTATTCACCAGCGTCAGGCTACCATTATGAAATTGCACTATACCCAAACTGATAGATAACCCCAGTCCGCTGCCTTCGCCTACTACTTTAGTTGTAAAAAACGGATCGAACACTTTTGCGAGATTAATTTCATCTATACCCATTCCCCTATCCGAAACGATAATTCTTACCAAGTGCGCACCCATTCTTTGTGCAGCGATTTCTACCTGCTGCTGCGCATCGCTGACCTGTATCGCATTCATTAAAAGATTTACAAGTACTTGTTGTAGCTGGCTGCGATCACCATACAATTCCAGTGATGGCATATCCTGCAGCACTATATTAACCTGGCGCTTTCGCGCTTCGGGCTCCACCAGTGATATCGTTTCTTGCACCCATTTTTGCATATCAAAATGACTGTATTCTGGCGGTACCTGCCGCGCAAAATTAAGCACACCCTTTACGATACGGCCCGCACGCAAGGTTTCTTCGCGCAAGCCGCTGATGTCCTGCTGTAATTGTTCGCTATTAACGGGCAGATCGCGTTCAATCAGTTTGATATAGGACAAAATATTATTGAGCGGATTATTTATTTCGTGTCCAATACCTGCTGCCATCTCACCAATACTCGCAAGCTTTGCCTGCTGTAACAGCATACTTTGCGCCTGATCACGCTCATCCTCGCTTGCCTTAAGTGTGTTAACCAGATATTTAAATGACCGCTCCAGCTCTTGTAATTCTTCCGCAACCCAGGCGGGTTTTTTAAGGCGAAATTCCATATCTTTTTCGCCATCGGCCACATGCTTTAGTGCCGCAGAAAACTTTGCAATAGGATTGGCAATATAACGCGCGCCCAAATCGGCCAACGCCAAACTAATTAATAGTGCCAGTACAGCAAATATTAATAAGCCTATCCGTATACGATTAAATGGAGCCGTCAACTCCCTTTCATCTATTTGCAACATCACCACCCAACTCACCTGAAGATTATTGTAAGGGTAGAATTCCTGGTAGAAATATAGATGCGGCGGGTCTTTAAGAAAAAACATTCCTCTTTTATTCTGCTCCACTTCATGCCATATGTCTTTATCAAGCTGCTGCCACAATTTGGGCGTGTTGATATGTGGCTGATTGAACAAAATATTTTGAATTTCGCTATACAATATCAACCCATGGCGTTCGCTGTTAGACGCATTAAGCTCCACGATTTCAATTTTAAATTGATGACCTCGCGGCAACACCTGTAACAAATGATCAAGCTGCTCACCCAGTGACTCAGCAGCCAGAAATCCCACTGCTTCGCCGTTGGCGTTATCCAGTGGCACAATCGGGTTTAACAGGGGATTTTGATTTTCATCATCACGCGACGTATATAATTCGCCATATAACAATGTATGCGATTTAAGGCTGCGTATACGCGCCAATATTGACTCATCAACCGTATCAATAGCGTCCTCGGCCACGCTTAGTGACTGTTGTTTACCAAAGGTAACCTTGACCAGTGAATTACCTGCCTGATCCATGACTCGCACGGCATCAACCCCTGGTACAGAATGTTGAAATCCGGTTAGAAAATTATTCAGGCTATCTAACTCATCAAAATAACTTGAGGGCAAATCACCATTAGCCACCTTGCTCAGGGTGTCGGTAAACTGCTTCATGACAGGTGAGCTGGCTAAAGACAACATGACTTCGCGTTCATAATTAAAACGAAATTCCAGCTCCGATACGATATTTTTCATACCGCCCTGTATCGTATCGTTAACATTGTGCCGATATAGCCGCTCACTGTATGCCGTAATGCCCAGCACCAGTGCCGACAACGGTATAACCGTTGCCAATGAAACCCAAAGAAATATGCTGCTTTTTAATCGCATAACGTTGGATAATACAGGGTCTCTTACATGCTGCCGAATCCAGCCATGAAAAAAAAATTGGTATGCCTGCTACTCAGCTGCCTGATTGCCAGCAGTAGTTTATTGGTCGCCTGCGGCAAATCCGGGCCTTTGTATTTACCCGCGCCGCCGCAAACACCGTCACCGGAAAAATAATCGTGGATCATTTTAACTATCAGCAAGGCCAGCTTTTTGCCGAGGCTGTCGACTTATCCGGGCTGGCCAAACAACATGGTACACCCCTGTATGTTTACTCAAGGGCCACGCTGGAGCGCCATTGGCATGCTTTTAATTCGGCTTTTGGCAAGCACCCGCACCTGGTCTGTTATGCCGTAAAAGCCAACTCCACGCTTGCCATTTTGAATGTGCTGGCACGGCTAGGATCGGGCTTTGATATTGTTTCGGTCGGTGAACTAGAACGTGTGCTGCGCGCAGGTGGTAAGGCAGACCGGATTGTGTTTTCCGGTGTTGGCAAAAAACCGGATGAGATGCGTCGCGCCCTGGAAGTGGGTATTCGCTGTTTTAATGTTGAGTCACAAGCCGAATTGGTGGTGCTCAACCGTGTGGCCGGCGAGCTGGGTGTTACAGCGCCGCTATCACTGCGTGTTAATCCGGATGTTGATGCACAAACCCATCCCTATATTTCCACCGGCCTGAAAGACAACAAATTCGGCATCAGCCACGAAGACGCACTGGATGTCTATCACCAGGCCACTGCCATGTCGAATATTCGTGTAACCGGCATTGATTGTCACATCGGATCGCAGCTCACTCAGGTGACGCCTTTTGTAGATGCGCTGAAAAAAGTGCTGGTGCTGATTGATCAACTCGCCAGCAACGGCATCACGTTACATCACATTGATCTGGGCGGTGGCCTCGGCATTCGTTATCGCAATGAAATTCCACCGACTCCCGCCGAGCAGATTCAGGCAATGTTGCAAGAACTGGGAAATCGCTCACTTGAAGTACTGATTGAACCCGGCCGCGCCATCGTCGGCAATGCGGGCGTGTTGTTAACCGAAGTGCTGTATCTCAAACACCATGCGCATAAAAACTTCGCCATCATCGACGCTGCAATGAATGATTTAATGCGCCCGGCCCTGTACAGCGCATGGATGGATATAGTGCCGTTGCAACCACGGGAAGGTGAGTCAAAAAATTATGATCTGGTGGGCCCGGTTTGCGAAACCGGTGATTTTTTGGGCAAAGATCGCATACTAAATCTTGAGGCCGGGGATTTACTCGCCGTACGT
>JANOOU010000360.1:0-6627 GCA_031421475.1 Gammaproteobacteria bacterium
TGGCGGGAAGCCACTCAATAAAGAGCGGTATCCCTGTCGATCCCTGGCCATCGCATTCGGGGCTAATGGTAAGCCTGTAGAATATTCTTAAGTAAGTGTCATTTGGGCAGGCTCTTGTAATATAGTAAGAACTCAATAATATTTCTTGGTAGAAATATGCCCGGCTCACGACGGCGGGCCATGCCTACTAAGTGCTTCGCTTGCATCTGTAATCATTACCGCTGCGGTTGCTAATAACTACAAATACTGCGCCTCGGGTATTCATTCAGAATCAATAAATCCCTGATTGTCAGTGCGTTCAATAATGCATGCGTGACTACCCATTTCAAAATCACGGCAAACCAATGGTCGTCTATCGTAAATCGTACACTTCATGGAATTTCGATCCAGCGCGGCACACCAGCCATCAGTCAGTCTAGCCATGGTCATGCCACCCCATTTATCAATTTCTATTAAACGTCTGGGTACACCCGTATCGCTAATTAACAATACTTCCAGGCGACAGCAGCAGGCTTCGCAGTTCGAGCAGTTGATATCGTTTTCAGGTGGTGTGATCATTTCTTGAGTAATAAACAATGTCATGTGTTTGTTAACAGCTTGTTGAAAAACTACTGCGGTTGCTCATGCTTTAATAGATATGTCTGTGTTAAAAATAGCTCAAAAATGCTCATGTGCTTCATGTACACTCCGCTTTTTTGCCTTGCCTGCGTTGGCTACGTTTTTCAATAAGCTGTCATCGCATGTTTATGAAGGGTAATCTATTTAACAGGATTCGCCACTAAAATAGAAGAGGGTTTACAGGCTATAGTTTGAAATATCATTTGCCGGGAAGCGCGAGAACGGCCTTCGTGTCAAGGTTTTTGATTTTGAGTTTTTCAACAAGCAGTTAGTACTGATATCACCTGAAGGTGACAGTAGGTTAAACGGAAAATAAATATTCCTGAACACCAGAAGACAGCATCACGGCGTGATCCGCTTTGAAGGGTTTAAAGCAGTTGTGTAAATCTGCCAGATGATACATGGGGCATTTTGTTTGATGCTGAGACAGGCTAGACACCACGACTTTTTGGTTACGATTGATGTGGTATTTTGCAGGGATGGCAGACATATTTTGAGTATTGTAGATATAGGTATGCAGCCGGGTTTGAGCGGAAGTATAGGGTAACAAGTATTCTATTAATGCCTTGAGATGCTGCGGTGAGAGATAATTCGGCAGGCTCCACAAGAAGATAAAATCCAGTTCAGGAGGGTCCTTTTGATTAAACTGAATGGATTTTGCCAGTATTTTAAGCCATAACTGCAGATCATCAGTGCTTTTCTGGTCTGGCTTGGAGAGCTCGGAAATGGAGTCGGAAATAAATAGCTTGCATTTATAGTCACTTAAAAAATCGATACTGCTTTGGCTAGCCTGACCCATATCAAGTAGTGTGCGTTGTTCCGTAACGGATAAATTTTTTAGCATCTGAAACAGCAGTGGACTGTTTGTGATGATATCTTCATTAACACTGATTTTGTCTTGATGTCTGCCGGAAGGAGGGTGATCTGTCGTCCAGGCAGACGTTGTTGCGCTCGACATAGGCTATCGATTTAAACAAAACTGGATTTGGCGGTGCCAGAGCCGGAATCCAGTTTGTTTGTTGTGTTTTTATCCACTGTTTTAAGAGTGCGCGGTTCCATTTCTATGCTACCTTTAAACATGGCGCCGTCTTCCAGTGTTACCCGAGGTGAAATGACATTGCCCAATACATTACCGGTTTTACGAATAATTACTTTTTCTTCACCTTTTATATCGCCGTTTAACTGGCCTTCAATAACGACCTGTTTTGCATGAATATTGGCCTGTACACGGCCTTTTGGGCCAACAATGACAGTGTAATCTTTTAAATCTATTTTACCCTCTACATGGCCGTGAATAATCAGGTCTTCATCACCTGTTACATCACCTTTTATGTGTATGGTGGCGCCTATAGCCATAGTCGGACTGGTTTCTTTAGCGATATTGACTGGGTTAGTGTGATGTCCAGGTGCAGTTTCTTTTACAGAAGAAACAGGAGCGTCCGTATCAGGTGTGTGATTCAATTTTTTGGAAATATTATCCCTTAATTGCTTCATATCGATCATAGCTTTTACCTCTGTGTTGCATGAAATATCATGATTGTTAACTGTACGGGATAAATCGTATCACTTTAATGAGAGCTATTATGAATAAATAAAAATTGAATGGAATGAACTGGTTCACATTGATAGTAATTTAAGACGCTGGTGTCCGTATCATAAAATTAAGACGTAGGGTGCGCCATGCGCACCGGAAGTGATGAGGTTGTGATCTTGTTTTAGTGCGCACGGCGTGCCCTGCAATAGCGAAAAATTTCTTAATTTAATGGATTTTACTCATGCATTCATGAGTATGTTTTGTAGTGACATGGCATTAGTAGCGTGGAGTCATGATTAATCGTATTTAATGCTTTTGTTATCCAACAAATTTATTTAATCCAGTATATTTCAGAATGCATCTTCAACAATAAGATCTTGCAGAGATAGTTGGTTCGTTTTTGGCCAGGGTGGTTTGATGCCTATTCCTATAGCCACCATAGGGCCAATAACATAACCATCTGGAAGGTTGATAAGCTCAGCCATTTTTTCATAATCAAATCCCATCATAGGGCAGGACTGATAACCCAGATTCTGCGCTGCAAGCATCAGTGTTTGCATAGCTATACCAATCGATCGCTGTGCTTCATCGCGTTGCAAGGTTTCACGCCCGTCGTAAAAGGAGGTAATCATGTTTATCAGCATGTCCGCGACTTCTTTTGGCGCACTCGCGCAGTAGCGTTCAGGATTTTTATTCCATGCATTGACATCAGCAGTAAATAAAATCAGTAATGAGGCATCAGTGATTTGCAACTGATCATTGCCTAGCTCTGCGCGGATTTTGGCACGTAGCGCCGAATCCCGAAGTATCACAAATCGCCAATGCTGAATATTAAAGCTGGTTGGGGCCTGAATCGTTGCTTCAAGTAATTTCAACTCTTCTTCGCTAGAAAGTCGATGTGTCCCATCAAAATATTTCACTGCTCGTCTGTGGTAGATGCCTTCAATAATATCCATTGATGTTTCCTGGTGTGTTACGGGTGTTTTAATGTGTACTAACGATTAAATTTTTGATAATTCAGAATTTTAAACTGTCGTTTAAAGCCTAGTTTATGATATAAATATTCACCGGCAGTAGATGCCTGAAGTGTGATATATCTGGAAGACTTTTGAATGCATAAATTTATAATATTGTGCATCAATTTACTCGCTACGCCATGGCCTCTATATTCAGGTAGCACACCCATCTGATGTACACCCGTTACATCATCGGTATCAAAAATCATTGCCGTTGCCACCGGTTTGTTATTTATATATGCCATATACAATTTCACATCGGGGTGCACGACTATTTTTTTAGGTATTGATATATCTATTTCGTATTGAAACGATTTAGAGGCTATATTTGTCCAGGTATTAATATCCTGCTCTGCTTCAATACGTATTATATCCAGCTCTTTTTGTGGCATGATCGGGTGCTTGTATAAATCCAGATACATGGCCGTTTGCTCTGAAATTATTGTAAATCCATTATTTTTTAACATGCTCTCGAACAGATTTGTGGAGGTACCTGCTATATCCCACACAGGTATGATCAACTTATCTGCCATCAAATGAATACTACGGCAAATAGTTGTTATTTCATCAATCGAAAACTCGCCTTCAAACCAGCATCGATTGGGCCAGCTATTTGAAATCTGAAACTTATCCATGCCCTCTAAGGTGCAAGATCTGGCACCCATTTGTTGCCACAATCGGCTTAGGTTTTTTATGTTTGCCATGTTCAGTTGCTGATCATGCATGGATTATTCCTGATTAATTAATACAACACCGGCAATCAAGGCAACAACGCCAGCCAGTTTACCGGTCGTTAACGATGAAACCGGCAGATCAAACCAGCCAAAATGACTGGCGATAACAGCAATAATGAGCTGACCGGTTAAGGCATAGGACATCATTGGGCCCAATCCCATTTTTGGAATCAGGTAATAAAACATGGAAATACCCAATGTACTTAAAATACCGCCTGTGAACCATAAATACACCGGTATGGATCTGATCATTTCAATTGTTGGATAGTCTTTTGTATAAAACACCGTAGCCACCAGTGTAAAAATAATGCTGCTGCTAAAAGCTATGCAAGTGGCCAATAAAGGGTTTTTAAGCAAGTTTCCAAGATGGGCGTTCATCGCGGCCTGGGTTGAAATGGCAGCGCCTGACGCCAATGCAATAATGGCTGGATAATTCATGTGTAAAGACTAGCCATTAAAATAGAACAAGGCATTTACATAGGTTGATAAATCAGGTTTTTTTTCGAATGCGGCTAAGCTGGGTCGGTGTTATTCCGAGGTGTGATGCAATATGGTATTGCGGGATTCTTGAACTGAGGGAAGGGTGATCTTGCAGGAATTGTTGATAACGCTGAGAGGCATTTTGCTGGACGATTTCAATTTCGCGTGCATCTTTTGCCAGCAACCAATTTTTTTCCAGGTAAAGAATGTGAAATAGCATTAAGTCGTTTGTGGCATAAAGCAGCTCTCTATATGCCTTAAAGTTAATGCTAATAATCAGGGACGGCTCAAGAGATTCGATGGTTAGTTGAGAGGGGCTGGCTGTAAGCAGTGCCGTCATGGCTCCCGGGAAAGAACCGGCGTCAAAAAAAATCTTGTTGTATTCGTTGCCATTCGAGTCATGAACAAAACATCTGAACAAGCCGGAATAGACAAAGGCAAACGATGCAGGCACTTCAGACGATGCATATAAAACAGATTGTTTTTCAATTGTTTTGAACTCACAAAAAGCTGTTAAAGCGTTCCATGTTTTAGTGGATAGCGGCGCGTAGGAGTCTATGGTTTTTTTTAAGGCAATGAAGGCTGCGTGTTCTGTTTTCATATGCTTGGAATCATACATTTTTATGGTGCAAACTCACCAGAAAAACTTTTCGCAGAATATAACTCATAGTGTTGCCAGCAAATGATCAATAAATGAGCGAATAACTGGCTTGGTAGACGGATCATCCACATACACAGCGTACACGCCTCCACTGCCGCCTTTATATAGATCCGGTTTCCAGTCTTCCAGCACACTAATAAGTGCACCCGATTGTAGAGCGGGCGTCAGCATCCATTCTGGCAGCATGGCCAGGCCTACACCGCGCAAGCTCGCATCCAGCAGCGGGCTGCCACCGATGGATGTCAGGTTTCCGCGCACTTGAACTTTCACTGCTTTTTTACCCTGGCGAAAATACCAGCAGACCATATGACGGCTGCGGCTGAGTACCAGGCAGTTGTGCTCAACCAGATCTTGCGGCCGGGTTGGTACGCCGTATTGTGCGAGATAGTGTGGACTTGCACACAGTAACATTTTATTTTCCACCAGTTTTCTGGCCTTGAGTCGGGAGTCTTTGGGGCTGCCAATGCGGATGGCGAGATTAATGTCATCTTTATAAAGATCACTTAATTGGTTGTCGAGTAATAGTTCCAGCCTGAGTTTAGGGTGCTGATTTAAAAAATCAGATATCACCGGACCAATACACAAACGTCCAAATGATTCAAATACGGAAATTCGTAAATCGCCTGCAATGACCTTCGGTTCAGGCCGAACCGCCATGAAGGCTGCTTCAAGATCGGACATTACTTTTGTTGCCCGTTCGAGAAAATCCTGACCGCTGTCGGTGAGAACAAGTTGTCGCGTGCTGCGTTTGAATAATTTTATCGCCAGGTCTTTTTCCAGCTTGTCGATTTTTCGTGACACCGAGGACGGCGACATGCTTAACACTATACCGGCCTTTGAAAAACTGCCGCATTCTGCGGATTTAATAAAAACACGTATCGCTTCTAACATGAATGTTGTCCTGTCTGTTATGCAAAAAGTGCAAAATTGTTTTGTGTAGTAGTGGGGTTCTCTGCACGCATTATATTGTTCACAATGACGGTGTGTTTAATCTGTTTTGTGGTTGTATTTAAAATGAAATACAACGTTTATCAGTAGTCTGGAGAATAAAATGGCAGTACGAATTGCATTTAATTATGTTCCAAAAGAGCTTATAACAGCGATGATGCAGGTTGAAAATTACGTTAATTCCTGTGGTTTCAGCGCGCGTTTTCTGGAGCTGCTACGGTTTCGAGTTTCTCAACTTAATGGCTGTGCCTATTGTATTGATATGCACTATAAAGAAGCAATTGCTGCGGGTGAAACACCACTTCGTCTGTATTCGCTTTGTGTTTGGCGTGATACGGATTTTTATGATAGCAAAGAACAGGCCGCATTGGCCTGGTGTGAAGCTGTTACCGCAGTTCATGGTAATGATTCTATAGACGATTTGTTTGTTGTTATGCAACAGCACTTTAATGATATACAAATTGCCGATTTAACACTGGCCATAACATAAATTAATACCTGGACGCGTTTGGCGAGGTCGTTGGGTTTTTCTCCTGGACACTATCAGGCAGGCGCCCATTGACGTGTAAACAGCTCTTGAATCTTCTGCTGGCTTATCTGAAAAATTCCTTTTGTGCATAATCCATACTGTGCTGG
>JANOOU010000361.1:0-2098 GCA_031421475.1 Gammaproteobacteria bacterium
TCAACATTGTCTATATTTGTTTCTTCGGCCTTTTGGCGGGCTCGATTTAACATGCCTACCGATAAATCAATGCCGGTAATCCGGCACGATGGAAATTTCGCCGCCGCGCGCAGGGCAACTGCACCGGTACCAGTACAGACATCCAGAATTCTTGAATCTGGTGCCGGTTGTTTTAAGCAGGCCAACATGTGTAACGCGGTTGCAGGAAAAAAAGGCAGCGATGGATGATCATAACCGGAAGCCACGGTATCAAATGCCTGTTTGATCATTAATTTTCTATCGTTCATCATTGTTGCGATCCTGCTGTTTATTGCGATTCTACGCAATAGTATACGGGGTAGCGCTAATAATCCAATTTTTGTCGTCATCCTGTCTGGCCTGGAAACCTGAATTATTAAAACACCCCGCAGCATAATTTACCGTTAAGCCTGGTTATTTATTTTTCTTCGAAAAACTGTTAACTTGCCGGGTATTGGAATTTGCACGATCACTGCTGGCCCATCCATATTCACCACACCACATACCCTTCTTGTAATCAATATTTAACCAGTCTGGAACATAGGGTTTTTTATTCGCAATATGAAAATCCGTAACCGGTGGCGGGCCATCATAATCGGCTATCGGACAATTTGCCGTCATGACGGTATTGAATCGAACATATAACGTCTCTGTCAGCCGTTGCGAATCATCAAGCAGCGTTGAGAAAACAGGCGTTGCCACCTGGCATGCACCGGCTAACGGCTGATCCGAGTAAAATGCGAGCCTCTTGCCTAGCAAGCAACTAAAATAAATCTGGATTTCAATTAACAGGGTCACGCTTAATAGCAGGCTTTGTTGTTGCGCCTGATCAGAAAGCAATACCTGCATTTTTTTACCGTGAAATAATAATTCATTCTGCATTTTTCACTCCCGTTACATTTTTTAAATCACTGAAACCGTCAGGACAAACAGGAATGCATGGCTCACACTCGCCGCACCTTCCACAGAGCATGGTAGACTACTCGCTGTGAAATGTGTTACCTCATAAATGCATAGCGGCTATATCAATATGGATTACAACTGGAATGATCTTCGAGTTTTTCTCGCTGCCGCACGCAGCGGTAGTTTATCCGCCGCCAGCCGCATACTGAAATGTAACCAGCCTACCGTCAGCCGGCGAATCTCGGCACTGGAACAGGCCATCGGTTTGCGATTGTTTCAACGCCACGCCCATGGATTAACGCTCACAGAAGATGGGCAACGCATACTGCGTGTAGCTGTCGCCATGGACGCTGCCGCCGCTGCACTCCAGCGACACACCGACACAACATCGATGGTGAATGGTACGGTGCGTATTGCTGCACCAGAAGGCCTGGGCTTGCAACTAATCGCACCCGCGCTCAACAAACTATTGCACGAATATCCTGAGCTAACACTAACTCTGGAGTCAGCTTCTTCCAGTGCTGATCTCGCCCGTGGTGAAGCCGACATTGCTGTGCGGTTATACCGTCCCGATGCACCGGATCTGGTGGTGCGTCGGGTGCGCAATATGGCATTTGGTCTGTACGCTTCACATCCCTATTTGTCGTATTACGGCACACCCACCACCGCAGACGCACTGCTCAGTCACCGCTTTATTGATTATGGTGAACTGTTGTCGGATCAATCAGAAAGTCGATGGCTGCAATCACTGGCACCTTCTGCACGTTATGTATTACGCAGTGACAGCATAGTCACTCGCATCAACGCTGCACAAGTCGGTACGGGTATTGCTGTATTGCCGCATATGCTGACTCGTAATACAGAACTGGTACAAATTCTTGCAGATCATGCACCACCCGACCGCACCATATGGCTGGTTGTACATCAGGATTTACGTGACGCACCACGCATGCGTGTGGTGCTGGATTTTCTAACAGAAGTGATTGAATCAGCATAACGGCGATATTGAAGTGATCCGATAAAATCCGATTCAGCCGAACAACGCTATCCGACCTACAATTATATTTTTTTGACTTGTTCAGAGATTTTTAACTGATTAGGCTACGTTCTGTTTTTGTTCTTCCTGTTGTTGCAGGGTCCATAAATCCGCATACAATCCGCGTTGCTCCATTAATTG
>JANOOU010000362.1:0-5582 GCA_031421475.1 Gammaproteobacteria bacterium
CCTACAATTATATTTTTTTGACTTGTTCAGAGATTTTTAACTGATTAGGCTACGTTCTGTTTTTGTTCTTCCTGTTGTTGCAGGGTCCATAAATCCGCATACAATCCGCGTTGCTCCATTAATTGCGCATGCGTGCCCTGCTCCACTATGCGTCCCTTGTCCAATACCAGTATTTCATCTGCATCTACAATAGTGGATAAACGATGTGCAATCACCAACGTCGTGTGTTTCTCCGCAACATTGCGCAGTGATTCCAGAATAATTTGTTCAGACTGCGAGTCCAGCGAAGACGTGGCTTCATCAAATACCACAATGCGCGGATTTTTCAATATCACCCGCGCAATCGCCACACGTTGTTTTTCACCGCCGGATAATTTCAATCCACGCTCGCCCACCACCGTGTGATAACCATCGGGAAGGGTTTCGATAAATTCGTGAATATTCGCCAACCGGGCCGCTTGTTTAACATCTTCGGCCGTGGCATCCGGTTTGGCATACAGAATATTGTGATAAATACTGTCGTTAAATAACACGGTGTCTTGCGGCACTATGCCGATGGCCTGGCGCAAACTGGACTGGCTGACATCCCGCACATTTTGCCCGTCGATTAACACACTACCCTCATTCACATCATAAAAACGAAATAACAAACGTGCCAGGGTTGATTTGCCCGCACCCGAGGGGCCGACGACAGCGAGTTTTTTACCGCTGGGAATAACAAAACTGACATCATGCAATATCTGGCGCTGATCGGTATAACCAAAATTGACATGATTAAACGCTACGCTGGCATCGGAAATTTCAAGTTCGCTGGCCTGCTCGCTATTACGAATATCCGGCTGCTGCGCCAGTAATTTAAACATCATATCCATATCGGCCAGCGCATGTTTCATCGAGCGATAAATCACGCCGAGAAATCCCAGCGGAATAAATAATTGCAACATCATGGTATTAACCAGCACCAGATCACCCAGCGTCATGTTACCGGCCACCACGCCCTGCGCGGCAAACACCATAATAAATGTAACACCTATTGCAATAATGGCGCCCTGGCCAAAATTCAGCATCGCCATCGAGCTGGTGCTATTTACAGCCGCGTCTTCCCATTTTTCCAAGGTGTCGTTATAACGTTTAAGCTCGTACTGTTCGTTATTAAAATATTTCACGGTTTCGTAATTGATCAAACCATCAATCGCGCGTGAATTGGCTTCGGAATCATGGGCATTCATTTCGTGGCGGTAATGCATACGCCATTCGGTAACGGCCATGGTGTACGCCACATAAATAATCACGGTAATAAATGTAACAATGGCAAAATGCGCATCATACTTACTGAACAAAATAATACCCACCATGACAAACTCGACGATGGTCGGAAAAATATTAAACACCAGATAATTTAAAATAGACGACAAACTGCGTGTACCGCGCTCCAGATCGCGCGAGATCCCGCCGGTGCGGCGCTCCAGATGAAAGCGCAGCGACAAATCATATAAATGCCGCACCACTTTGGTCGAAAAATCACGCATGGCGCTATAACGCACCCGCGCAAAAATCACATCGCGCATTTCGTTAAATAGCACATTAAATAATCGCAGTGCACCATAGCCCAGCAATAATGCCAGAGGCAGGGCAATAATTTGTGTGGCATCACCCGGTTTGAGAGTGAGCGTATCCACTATATCTTTAAGCACCAGTGGAATACCCACCGTTGCGAGCTTGGCCAGCATCAGCGTGATCATGGCGATCACCACTCTGCCCTTGTACTGCCATAAAAAAGGCATCATGCGTTGCAGGTTGGCAAGGTCATTACGTTCGGCGTGCGGTGCGGCTATAGGTCTGATGGGCGCCATAATTTATGTAAACAGAATTTCCAGGCAGTGACAAAAAAATAAAGCCACAACTATTCTTGTTGCTTGTCGCTTTATACGAAAGCCCACATAATACAGCCATGTCTATCACCGCATCCAGCATGAAATTTATCCTGAAAACCCCTCTGGTTATTCTATTCATACTATTGCAGGCCTGTTCCGCGGACACGTCATCCGGCGACAAAGGCCAATCACAACAAAAACAGGCACAGCAAAAACAGGTCAGCACCGGCGTGGCAGCACTGCACGACATGCAAATTATTGAAACCTTGCCCGGCACCATTGAGGCACAACGCAGCGCTCGCATCCATAATCAGCAAGCGGGTGTCATCGATAAAATACAGGCTTTTCAAGGCGACAAGGTGAAACAGGGTGCGACACTGGCGCGGCTGGATGACAAATTACTGGCGGCGCAGCGTGATAAGGCCCATGCATCCCTGGAACAAAGTAAGCTGGATTTAACGCGTGCTGAAACTCTGGCCAGCAACCAACTGATTTCCGATGACGCACTGGCTCAGGCACGCACGCGTTTTGCTATAGCCCAGGCCGATGCCAAACTGGCGCAGGCCCTCTTTGATTACAGCCGCATCACCGCACCTTTTAAGGGTGTGATCAGCGAACGCCTGGTCGATGAAGGCGATGTGGTCGCCAACCAGACACATTTATTTACCTTGCTGGATACACATACTCTGAAAGCCGTGGTATCGATTCCGGAAAATCTGTTATCACAACTCGATGTGAATCACAGCGCCAGCATCCGTGTCGATTCCGCCAAGCTGCATAACATCCCCGGAAAAATTACCCGCATCTCACCTGCACTCAACGAGCAAACGCGACAAGGTGAAATTGAAATCCTGATTTCGCCCGTACCGGCGGGCATGTTGCCGGGGCAGATTTGCCAAATTACCTTGCAAGGTCGTTCATCGTCGCGTTTGATGATTGATTTTGATGCCATACGCCATGACAACGACGGCGCTTACGTCTATCTATTGCAAGCGGACAAGGTTAAGCGCGTGAAGGTGCAAGCCGGTATGCAACAGGATGGTTACATTGAAATCTTGCAAGGCGTGGTCGCAGGCGATCAGGTTGTCACCAAAGGCTTCACCGGTTTGCTGGATGGCAAAGCCGTTACCGTTAGCAACCCATGAAACAACATTTTCGAAGTGGTGGCCTGGCAGCCTGGTCGATAAACCGGCCGGTCGCTGTGACCATGTTGTCACTCACCATCATCGTCATGGGCCTGTTTGCATTGGGTCGCTTAAACATTGATCTGTTACCGCAACTGATTTATCCCGAAGTGCGCATCCGCGTCACCAACCCCGGCGTACCGGCACGCATTATGGAAGATCAAGTCACGCGCCAGCTCGAAGAACAACTGGCGATTACCGAAGGCGCCATTTCCATTCAGTCGCAAACGGCTGAAGGTAGCAGCTCCATTGATTTAAGTTTCCCCTACGGCACGGATATAGATCTTGCGCTACGCGATGCCAGCACCCGGCTCGATCGTGCCAAACGTTTTTTACCCGACAGCATCGACCCACCGACTATTTACAAACGCGATCCCTCACAAATTCCGGTACTGGAATTAATTGTCAGCTCCAGCGATCGCAACGCAACCGCCTTGCGTGAATGGGTGGATTATGAATTTTCGCGCTGGTTTTTAAATATTGAAGGCGTGGCAGCAACGGAAGTCGGCGGTGGTTTAATTCGCGAAATACAAATTGTGGTGGATCAGGAAAAAATCGTCGCGCGGGGTCTAACCATAACCGACATTATCAACACCCTGAAAAAAGAAAACATCGATGTCGCCAGCGGCACGTTATATAGCGGCCATCGCCAACTCAGTGCGCGCACGCAAGGCCGCCTGCAAACTATTCAAGATCTGGAAAAATTACCCATTTTACGCAACGGCCAAAGCGGTATTCGTAATAGCATACAACTCGGTGATATAGCGCAAATACTCGACACCCATCAGGACGAACGTTTGCGGGTGCGACTTAATGGCGAACCCGGCGTTAAATTATCCATTCAAAAACAACCGCAAGCGAACACCGTTGCCGTAGTCGACGCAGTAACCGAACGTTTGTCATGGTTTAAAGAACAAAAATTATTGCCCGGCGATATCAAGGTGCAAATTGTCAGCGATCAATCCAACTACATTCGTTCATCCTTACGCAATGCCGCCATATCTGCCTTATCGGGCGCTCTTTTGGCAACACTGGTGGTGTATTTATTTTTAGGCAATTGGCGCGGCACCTTTATTATAACCAGCGCCATCCCACTGGCGATGCTAATCACCTTATCGATTATGGGCGTGAGCGGATTAACGCTGAACATTATGTCGCTGGGCGGCTTGGCCATGGGTGTAGGCATGTTGATCGATAACACCATTGTGATGCTGGAAAACATCACGCGACATCAAGACAAACATGCCGACAAAACAACTGCCGCGATTGACGCCGCCGCTGAAATCACCAGTGCCATTACAGCCTCCACCACCACCAATCTGGCGGCCGTATTACCGTTTATTTTTATTGGCGGTTTGGTTGGCCTGATATTTAATGAACTGATTATTACCTTGTCAGCCTCCATTCTGGCATCGCTATTGGTTGCGTTAACAGTGGTGCCTGCCTTAGGCGCCCGCTTAACCCGTGGCGAATCGATAGCGGTAACACACCATGCCATGATCGGGGTGCAGCAGCGTTATCTAAAAATATTACATCGCAACCTGGCCAAACCGGCATGGATATTTATCGTGACCGTACCTTTGTTGCTCGCCAGTGCCTGGATTTTATGGCACAGCAAGGAAATATTTTTGCCTGACATGGATCAGGGACAAATCAGCATTTCAATCAATGGTGATCCCGGCATACGCCTGCATGAACTCGACACCACCCTGACAAAAATTGAAACCCTGTTACGGCAAAAACCAGACGTCAGCAGTGTGTTCACCGTTGCCGGCGGTTTTGTATTTGGCCGCACCGCACGCGAAACACCGAATCAGGGTTCATTTAATGTGCAGCTTAAACCGGTATCAGAACGCGATGTGGATAGTAAAACCTGGTCCAACAACATCAAAAAAGAAATTGAAGACCTGCACATCGCCGGTTACACCGTGCGTGCCACTGTCAGTGGCATACGCGGCATACGCCTGAGCAGCAGCGATAACGATATCAGCCTGCGCATTCAGGGCAGTGATCTCGATACACTCGCCAAACTCGGCGATGAAGTCGTCAAACGCATCAGCGATATAAAAAGCATCGATAACGTGCAACACAGTTATGAAGAGCAAGCGGTAGAACTGGTACTGGACATTAATCGTGATCGCGCAGCCGACCTCGGCCTGCATGCCGACGACATTGGCAGGGCCATCAATATCGCGCTGGATGGTGAAGTTGTGAGTGATTATTACGCAGGTGATCGCCAATACGATATACGTTTGCGCATTAACAAATCACGTTTGAATTCGATACAGGACATGAACAATATTATTATTGGTTCAAAGAACGGGCACGCCCTACGCCTGCGCGATGTCGGCCAGGTTGAAATAAAACCGGCACCGGCACGAATATACCGTGACAGCCAAAGACGCATGGTCGAAATTTCTGCATCGCTGCAAGCTGGCGCCACTTTAAATGAAGCCATGGCCGAGGTGAACGGCAAATTATCGGATCTGACATTACCGGATGGTTACAATCTGTATGACGCGGG
>JANOOU010000363.1:0-3796 GCA_031421475.1 Gammaproteobacteria bacterium
AGAGTAATAAAAACAAAGATTAAATAACGTATTGTTGAAATGCTGCTGCTTCTAATCAATCCATGAAAAACAAACAGGCTGTGAAAATCGCACAATACTTTCGTGCTCTGATTAAGTCTTGTAGGGTGCCAAAACTCAACGTTGGGCGTAGCGCATCCACCAGAGTTATCGGCGGATGCGCTGCGCTTATCCGCCCTACGTTCATAATTTTTTGACTTAATCAGAGGTTCCTTAACCTACCGACATCGAGCGCTATACCGTTATTTCAATAAGAAATTTTTTAATCTTTGTTCTTATTCTGCTGCACTCTTGCTCCATGCTCATCGGTTTCTTTTTGATCACGTTTTTCTTGCAAAATAAACTCTTCATGCTGGTATTTTTCTACTACAGAATTAAGCGCCTTGCTGCGAATTCTTGTTTTTAGCCAGGCCTGTTTTTTTTGTTCGAGATTACGTTGTTTGTTTTGTATTTCTGTTTTTGCCTGTTCCATGGCATTATTTATTTTTACGATAAACGATTGATAATCGCGCAGCCATTCAATATTCATTGAAAGCGTGACCAGTTGACGGCCATATTCATCGCGATAATTTGCAAGTTGTTGTAATTGATTTTCAGCCTGTGCAAGTTCCTGTTGCGCGTGGGCGAATGCACGTGCCGCATCCTCCTGTTTTTGTTCGGCATGTTTGGCAATCGGCTGAATACGTTTGGCGCGCATGTTTACCTTGAAATATTATAAGGAAAGCTCTGACTTGTTCAGAGATACCTAAGGTAATTCTGATTAATTCCTCCGTTCCTGGTGAGCCCTTCGATTTCGCTCAGGACAGGCTTGTCAAACCATGAACGGATAGTTATCTGAAATCAAGATACTAGCTGCAACACCCTTCGACAGGCTCAGGGCGAACGGAATTAATCAGAGCATCCCTAAGTAATACGATGATGCAAACCACGCATTACT
Organism: Gammaproteobacteria bacterium; assembly: GCA_031421475.1. Taxonomy (GTDB): domain Bacteria; phylum Pseudomonadota; class Gammaproteobacteria; order SZUA-229; family SZUA-229; genus JACPVK01. The sequence goes on from JANOOU010000363.1 coordinate 956, forward strand.
TTACAAGTTGCTGCAATTGTTGTTGCGAATTTTTTAAATTAACCGATTCTTTCATGCCCTGGCGCATAAATTGTGCGATGCGCGGTTGCATGGTTATCGCTTCGTCGATGCTGGGATTGCTGCCCTTTTGGTAGGCGCCGATATTAATCAAATCACTATTTTGTGAATACAGGGAAGACAGTTGTTTAATGCGTTGAGTGGCCTTGTATTGTTCGGCGGAAATAATCGCTGGCATAACACGGCTAACGGATGATTCCAGATCAATTGCCGGATACTGACCCATATCGGCGAGTTGTCGTGACATTACGATATGGCCATCCAGAATACCGCGTGCGGCATCGGCTATGGGATCATTCAGATCATCGCCTTCGGTTAGCACCGTGTAAAACGCTGTGATGGAACCTTGCCCGGCAGCACCATTGCCTGCTCGTTCAACCAGCTGTGGAATGCGCGAAAAAACCGACGGTGGATAACCTTTGGTAGCAGGCGGTTCACCAATCGATAAACCGATTTCACGTTGTGCCTGTGCAAACCGTGATAATGAATCCATTAACAATAAAACATTTTTTCCCTGATCACGAAAATATTCGGCAACACTGGTTGCCAACCAGGCGCCGTGCATACGCACCAGAGGCGATGCATCCGCCGGTGCTGCAACCACAACGGCACGGCGCAAACCCTCTGCACCTAAAATATCCTGTACAAATTCTTTTACTTCGCGACCACGTTCACCAATTAAACCCACTACGATGACATCGGCATTGGTGTAGCGCGTCATCATGCCCAATAAAATACTTTTACCGACACCGGTACCGGCAAATAATCCCATGCGTTGACCACGCCCAACTGTGAGCATGGCGTTGATTGCGCGTACACCTACATCGAGTGGCTCGGTAATTGGCTGGCGCAATAACGGGTTAATACTTTTTCCCCCAGCAGCATGGCAATGTCGCCAGTCATCGGGCCTTTATCATCCAAAGGTCTACCACGGCCATCCATCACACGGCCCAAAAATGCATTGGATATTTTTACTTCACTGGAATGGCCAACCGGAATAACTTTTGCATTGGGCACCAGACCACGGCTGTCGCCCATCGCCATTAAATAGGTTTTATCGCCCGCAAATCCCACCACTTCGGCTTCAATGCAATGATTGCCGGGCGCGATAATGTGACAGCTGGTGCCAACGGCGGCTTCACAACCCACGGCTTCTAATGTTAGCCCCACCATGCGCACCAGGCGGCCGGCCACCACAGGATCGAGCTGCTGCAATATTTGTTGTTGATGTTGCAGTTTTTGCAGCCAGTGTTGATGGCGTGGTGTCGACACTATTGATCACCCGCTATGGGTTGCTGACGTGAATCCATTATTTGATCAAATAATTGTTGTAATCGATCTTCAACACTGGCATCAATATGGGATGTATCCGAATCAATCAAACAACCCCCTTGTGTTACAGCTTTATCTGCAATACAAACCCATTCCGCTGTTTTTAATTCCTGGCCGGCTTGTGTGAGTAATTCAATATCTTGGGGATTCATTTTAATGCGCACGTTGCGCGAGTTAGCAGGTAAAAATTCCAGCGAATTATGTACTAAGGCCATGATATGTTCTGCATCCACACAACATTCTTTTTTCAGCAGCATACGGCCAATATGCAATGCCAGTTGCGCCAGTTCTTTTTCCAGCTCGGCATCAAACTGCAATAAGGGTTTGCCCATCGCATTCAATATATTGCTGAGTTGCTGGATTTTGGCCTGCATTTCATCCCTGGCGTTTTTGAGTCCCGCTGCATAACCTTCCTTATGCCCTTGTTCTCGGCCCTCATCAAAACCTTGTTTTTGCAGAGCCTGTATCGCTTCTACAGTCTGAAATTTATGATGCTCGCCACCCATGCCAACAATATTGCCGGTCACTTCCGGCAACATCCAGTGCTTGATATCTTTTTCGTTGGCTGAAAATGGTTTGGCCATGCTTGTATACCTAATTTAAAATCCGCTGGCAGCGGCTGAATATAATAAAAAATTATGAATGTAGGGCGGATAAGTGCAGCGCATCCGCCGATAACTCTGGTGGATGCGCTACGCCAAAAGTTGATTTTTGGCACCCTACAAGACTGAATTTAATAAAAAATCAAACAAATTCTTCGCCGCCGCCACCTAATACAATTTCACCAGCATCCGCCAGGCGACGGGCAACTGCCAGAATTTCTTTTTGCGCACCCTCGACATCCGATAATTTAACCGGGCCACGCGACTCCATATCTTCCTTCAACATTTCAGCCGCGCGTTTTGACATATTTTTCAGAATTTTGTCCTTGATTTTTTCATCGGCTGCTTTCAGGGCCAGAGTTAAATTATCGGATGACACTTCACGCAGCAATGCCTGTATGCCACGATCATCTACATCTATTAGATTATCAAAGACAAACATTAACTCCTGAATACTGTCCGACATTTCATTATCGTGTTCCTGAATCGCCGTCATAATGGCGCTGCCAACGGATGAGTCCATAAAATTAATAATATTCGCAGCGGTTTTATAACCACCCATGGTTGACTGCGCTACATTAGATGTGCCGGAAAATTGTTTTTCCATAATCACATTTAATTCGTTTAACGCCGACGGTGGAACACCGTCCAGTGCCGCCACCCGCATCATAATATCGGAGCGCGCTCTTTCCGGTAACAAACTCACGACATTGGCGGCCTGATCGGGATCGAGATAAGACAAAACAATAGCAATAATTTGTGGATGCTCTAATCGAATCAATTCGGCAACCGAACGGGCATCCATCCACTTCAAGGTCTCAAGGCCTTTGGCATTTTTGCCCACCAGAAT
>JANOOU010000364.1:0-1734 GCA_031421475.1 Gammaproteobacteria bacterium
GTGCCATGTCGTCGTGGTTGGCGGCGGCCACCGCGTACAGCACACACAGTGTCAACATGGTGCCATTTTATATTTATTATTCCATGTTTGGTTTTCAGCGCATTGGTGATTTAGCCTGGGCGGCGGGTGATTTGCAGGCGCGCGGATTTTTACTCGGCGGCACGGCGGGCCGTACTACTTTGGCCGGTGAAGGTTTGCAACATCAGGATGGCCATAGTCTAATTCTCGCCGGCACGATTCCAAATTGCATTGCCTACGATCCAACGTTTGCCTATGAACTCGCCGTGATTATTCAGGACGGCATGCGCCGCATGTACAACAAACAAGAAAATGTTTTTTATTACATCACAGTGATGAATGAAAACTACGAACACCCCGCCATGCCCGAAGGTGTGCAGGATGGCATTCTCAAGGGCATGTATTTATTCAGCGGCGGCGGCAAGCGTCGCAAGAAAGTACAGCTGATGGGTTCGGGCGCAATTTTCCGTGAAGTAATCGAAGCCGGAAAATTACTCGATGAAGACTGGTCGATCGATGCCGACATCTGGAGCACCACCAGCTACAACGAACTGAAACGTGATGCGGACGATTGCGAACGCTGGAACCGTTTGCATCCGCTGAAAAATCCGCGCACATCATATGTCGAAAAATGCATGAAAGACGTTCGTGGTCCGGTGATTGCTGCAACCGATTACATGCGCAACTATGCGGATCAGATTCGTAAATGGATACCGGGTCGTTATGTGGTACTCGGTACAGATGGTTTTGGCCGCTCCGATACGCGCGAACAATTGCGTAAACATTTTGAAGTGAATCGTTATCACATTGCCGTGGCTGCATTAAAAGCTTTGTCGGACGATGGTCAGTATCCGGCGGGCAAGGTGCAGGAAGCGATTGAAAAATACGGATTGAATCCGGAAAAACCCAATCCGATGTATGTTTAGTTAAGCAGCAAGAAAAGCGAAGATAAAAGAAAACGCAAATAAACGCAAATAAAAGCGAATGATGTTGTAAAGCGGAAAAGGCATACAACGTTGTGTCGATGCTGAATTATGAATGTAGGGTGGGCATTGCCCACCATTACTAATTTTGTAGGTGCGCCTTCAGGCGCATTGAGAATTGTGCGCCTGAAGGCGCACCTACAGTAAAGGTTTTTCTATGAGCATAATTGAAGTCAAGGTTCCTGATATTGGTGCTTTTGCATCGGTGGAAGTGATTGAAATACTGGTCGCCGTGGGCGACAGTATAAAACCGGAGCAATCATTAATTACACTCGAATCCGACAAGGCAGCGATGGAAATTCCATCGCCTGCAGCCGGTGTTATTAAAGCGATTAAAATTAAAGTCGGCGACAAAATTGCACAAGACGCAGTGATTTTGTTGCTGGAAGAATTCTCTGCGCAAGCTGCACCGGTCGAGCAACCCAAACCAGTAGCGTCTGCTGCGCAAAAAGCAGCGGTTGATAAACCGGTTGTGGCAGCAAAGCCGATAACATCTGTGGCAAGCACAATCGCTGCGGAACAAAAATTATCTCCTACTGCCAGTATTTACTCCGTTAGATTTTCGCAAGCCCATGCCTCACCTTCGGTACGCAAATTTGCGCGCGAACTCGGTGTTGATCTGGGCAAGGTGGAGGCCACCGGCAATAAAGGCCGCATTATGCAACACGATGTGCAGGCTTTTGTGAAACAGATGTTACATAAATCGGCGACGACCAGTGGCGGCTCTTTTTTG
>JANOOU010000365.1:0-2712 GCA_031421475.1 Gammaproteobacteria bacterium
AAAGTCCGCTGCCGGTGCACATGACATTAGCCGAAGCACGCATGGCCGTAACGAGCGGTGCGGCGACAATATATGAATCGGCTGCCGGTAAAAAAGCGACAGTGGTGTTCGCTGTCACTGGCGACATGGTATTGCTGCCAGTATTTGATGCGAAAAAAATCCTGGAAGCCGAGGGTTACAAGGTCAGAATTATTGCGGTGATGAATCCGCGCCAGTTGTACCGTGAGACCGATGTTGCATGGAATACAGTTTCCGAGCCAGACGGTCATTTCATGAGCGATGCTGATTTCAATAAACTGTTTGATGCCGATGTGTTGATGGCGGTAAGCGGTGGCCCCAGTGCCTCGCTGGAACCTGTTTTGCTGCGCACACGCGCTGCAAAACGTGACACGATGTGCTGGAAGCGCGGTGAAACCACGGCCTCACCGGGCGAACTCATGGCATTCAATGGCATCACGTCGGAGAACATGATCCAGCGCATACGGGATTTATCGGCATAACACATGCAAACCCCTACACAGACAAAAATTGTTGTGCTGGATGATGATCCCACCGGATCACAAACCGTACACAGCTGTTTGTTATTAACACGCTGGGATGTGGCGACATTAATGGAAGGCTTGCGTCACCCATCACCCTTGTTTTTTGTGCTGACCAACACGCGCGGTATGGATGCTGTGCGCGCGACAGACATTACACGCGAAGTATGTACGCATTTGCGCACCGCAATGGCGCAGCTCAAACAACAAGGCATATCGATTAACCCGATGCTGGTCAGTCGATCCGATTCAACGTTGCGTGGACACTACCCCATTGAAACCGATGTGATCAACGAAGAACTCGGCCCTTTCGATGCGCACTTTATAGTGCCGGCATTTTTTGAAGGCGGACGCTTTACCCGTGACAGCATTCACTATATTGTGTTGCAGGGCAAAGCGACACCGGTGAGTGAAACCGAATTCGCACGCGATTCGGTGTTTGGTTACAAACACAGTTATTTGCCGGATTATGTTGCAGAAAAAACCCACGGCAAAATAAAATCGGCGGACGTTAAACGCTTTGTACTGCAAGATGTTCGCGGTGATGTCAGCGCCCGCTTGCTGGCTTTAAAAAATAATGTTTGTTGCGTGGTGGATAGTGAAAATCAGCAAGACCTGAATCATTTTAGTGAGCAGTTGATACAGGCTGTGGCACAAGGCAAGCGCTTTTTGTTTCGCAGTGCCGCCAGCTTATTAACCGCGCTGGCAAAATTGCCAGCACAACCCAAAGCAGCCGAGGCGATGCAAGACTATGTTCGGGATGGACGTGCCGGTGCCGTGATAGTGGGCTCTCATGTTAAAAAAACCACCGAGCAATTAACTCACCTGTTGCAACAACCTGGCATCACCGCACTGGAAGTGGATGTTGAGCGCATCGACAAAGAGCGCCAGCAGATGCTGGATCAAGTGATTCAAACTGCGCACGCTTTACATAAAAAAAATCAGACGCCGGTTATATTCACCACCCGCGTGGAAAAACAGTTTGCCAATCAGGCCGATCGTTTGGCATTTGGTGAAGCGGTGTCGGCTTTTTTGATGGATGTAGTGAAAAATTTACCCGCTACACTGGGTTATCTCATCAGCAAAGGCGGCATTACCTCCAACGATGTATTGAGCAGCGGATTAGCTTTAAAAAAATCAGAAGTATTGGGCCAGATCCTGCCAGGCTGTTCGGTGGTGCGCTGCCCGAGTGATCACCCGCGTTATCCCGATATGCCGGTGGTAATATTCCCGGGAAATGTGGGCGATGAACAGGCGCTGGCTGTTGTGTATGCGCGGTTGGCGGGAGAAAAATAAAACGCAAATGCACGCAAATAAAAGCGCAAATGTTTGTTTTTATTACTCTGGAAATAACGCGATAGCAAGAATGTAGGGTGGATAAGCGTAGCGCATCCGCCGATTGGGCAGGTGGATGCGCTACGCCCAAAGTTGAGTTTTGGCACCCTACATGAAAATATAATTTTCGCATACTGAAAAATTTATGAAAGAAAATAACAGTTATAAACTTCTGCAAGCCTTGCGCACTATTCTGCCTACGCATTCTGTATTGCATGAAGCGGAAGATACCACGCCCTATGAGTGTGACGGTTTGTCTGTCTATCGCCAATTGCCACTGGCCGTTGTGTTGCCGGAAACCATCGCACAAGTGCAGGCCATAATGCGCTTGTGCAGCGAATTAAAAGTGCCGGTGGTGGCGCGTGGTGCAGGCACGGGATTATCCGGCGGAGCCTTGCCGCATCAGCAGGGTGTTTTATTAAGTCTGGCAAAATTCAAATCCATATTACATATTGATGCTGATCAGCGATTGGCTGTGGTGCAACCCGGGGTGCGTAATCTTGCCATCAGCCAGGCGGTTGATGCATTTGGCTTGTATTATGCGCCCGATCCCTCCTCACAAATTGCCTGTACTATTGGCGGAAACGTTGCTGAAAATTCCGGCGGTTTGCGCGGATTAAAATATGGTGTTACCAAAAATTATGTGATGGGATTAGAAGTTGTTCTTCCAAGCGGAGAAATTATTCTCTGTGGAGGGAAAGCGGTAAAAGATGTTGCAGGGTACAACCTGAAAGACCTTTTTATTGGTTCCGAAGGTACGTTGGGAATTTTTACGAAAATTCTGCTCAAATTAATTCCTAAACCGGAAACAAGTAAAACGATGCTTGCATACTTTAAT
>JANOOU010000366.1:0-2205 GCA_031421475.1 Gammaproteobacteria bacterium
TCCAGCTCGGCCGCACCTTCACTTAATTGAATGCCTGCAAACACATGCGCCTGCTTTGAATCCGCATAACGATAATTAAATTCAGTAATGCCACGTTTGCCTATGGTTTTGCAAAAATTACGAAAGCTGCCCGGTCGTTCCGGAATGGTGGCGGCAATTAAACCCTCACGCTGCTCACCCAGTTCGGCACGTTCGGCGACGTGGCGCAGGCGATCAAAATTCATATTGGCGCCAGAATTAATCGCAATCAGGGTCTGGCCATTGACCTTGCTGCGTTCAATATATTTTTTGATTCCGGCGATGGCCAATGCGCCCGCCGGCTCGTTAATAGAGCGCGTATCATCAAATATATCCTTGATAGCTGCGCAAATTTCATCGGTGGTAACCGTAATCACTTCATCGACAACTTCTTTTGCTATGCGAAAGGTTTCGCGCCCGATCTGCCGTACAGCCACGCCATCCGCAAAAATACCCACCTGATCGAGCACAACACGTCGTTTTTGCTTCAGGGCTGCGGCTAAACAGGCTGCATCCACTGGTTCTACACCAATGATTTTTGTTTGTGGGCGTAAGTATTTTACATAGGCCCCAACGCCTGCAATTAAACCGCCACCACCTACCGGAATAAAAATGGCATCAATTTCTTCCGCATGCTGACGCAAAATTTCCACACCTACCGTCCCCTGCCCGGCAATGACATCGGGGTCATCATAGGGGTGTATAAATTCCAGTTTGTCTTTCGCTGCCAGCTTCATGGCATGTTCATAGGCTTCATCATAGGTGTCACCAAACAGCACCGCTTTCGCTCCTAGTGCTTTCACTGCATCGACCTTGATACGCGGCGTGGTTTGCGGCATCACGATCACCGCTGGTACACCCATGCGCGAGGCGGCCAGCGCCAGGCCCTGTGCATGATTGCCTGCGGAGGCCGTAATAACACCTTTTAATTCCATCTGCCTGGATAGTTGGTAAAGCTTGTTATAGGCACCACGCAACTTGAACGAGAACACTGGCTGTAAATCTTCACGCTTCATCAATATTCGATTTTGCAATCGTGCCGACAAACGCTGCGCTGGCTCTAAAGGTGTTTCAATAGCCACGTCATAGACGCGGGCGCTGAGAATTTTTTTAATGTATGTCTGGGGCATAGGCGGCGATGACTATCGATGACTCAGGAAAAAGTTACAGGTATGATGCAGCAAATTTACACGAGGAGCCAGTGCCATGACACAAGATGAAATGAAACGCAAAGCAGCCGAAGCCGCTATGCAGTATGTAATACAGGATGAAATCGTGGGTGTGGGCACCGGTTCAACCGTCAATCATTTTATCGACCTTCTGGCTGGCATGAAAGGCAAAATCAAGGGCGCCGTGTCCAGCTCGGTTGCCTCCACCGAGCGCATGAAGAAACACGGCATACCGGTACTGGAATTAAACAGTGTGGATATCATACCGGTATACGTTGATGGCGCCGATGAATCCAATCACCAATTACACCTAATCAAGGGCGGTGGCGGCGCGTTAACTCGCGAAAAAATCATCGCCGCCGCCAGTACCAAATTTGTATGCATTGCAGACGCCAGCAAACTGGTGGATGTGCTGGGCAAGTTTCCCTTGCCGGTAGAAGTCATACCCATGGCGCGCAGCATGATCGCACGCAAAATTGTAAAAATGGGTGGCCGCCCGGTATGGCGTGAAAATTTTGTAACCGATAACGGCAATGCGATTCTGGATGTGCATGATATGCACATTATGGAGCCCATTAAGATGGAAAACGAAATCAACTCGTGGGCCGGTGTGGTAACGGTTGGATTATTCTGCAATCGTCCAGCGGATGTGCTGATACTCGGCACACCGACTGGTGCTAAAACCGTTCTGGCTAAATAAAATTTTCTTAATTAAAAGAAAACGCTAATAAACGCAAATAAAGCCAAACACCATTAGGGTAATTGGGATTTCAGGCTTTTGTAGGTTCGAATTTATTCGAACAAAAGTGCCATTAAACAGACTATTGTTCGAATAAATTCGAACCTACAAAGCACGCGGTGACCATTAACTTAATGGCATTGATAGTAGGCCGTATTGTTCGTTGCCTGAAATATCATACAGGCGTTGCATTCAATGCGTGTTACCAGGTTTATCGGCAGCGCGCCAAAAAACTGTCGGCGAGGCGGGGTTTTCCGGTTAAAACTTTGTCACCGCGCC
>JANOOU010000367.1:0-8800 GCA_031421475.1 Gammaproteobacteria bacterium
TTAATCAAAGCTTCCTTAGTTAATATATTGTTTAGTATCACAAATCCCCTGTCGATGGCAACTCCACACTGTGCTAATGATCCTAACATGGGATTTTTGACAATAATATTTCACTACGACTCGTTGCAAATAGTAATCCAAACAGGCTTTTCCACCCCATCACAGTGATTTTTTCACCATCATTTTTTTAATTTCGCCAATGGCACGCGTTGGGTTCAATCCTTTTGGGCAAACCTCCACGCAATTCATAATGGTATGGCAACGAAATAATTTAAACGGATCATCCAGCGCATCCAGTCGTTCTTCCGTCGCCTGATCGCGTGAATCCAGAATAAAACGCGCCGCCTGCAACAAAGCAGCCGGGCCCAGAAATTTATCCGGGTTCCACCAAAATGAAGGACACGAGGTGGTGCAGCAACCACACATAATACATTCATACAGGCCATCGAGTTTTTCGCGATCTTCCGGTGATTGTTTGAGCTCAACTTCTGGTAATGGATCTTTAACGGTGAGATAAGGTTTTACTTCGCGATATTGTTTGTAAAACGGTTCCATATCCACGATCAAATCACGGATCACCGGTAACCGTGGCATAGGCCGAATTTCAACCGGTTCTTTAAGCCCCGATAGAGGCGTGATGCAAGCCAGGCCGTTGCTGCCATTTATATTCATACCATCTGAACCGCATACACCTTCCCGGCACGAGCAACGAAATCCCAGGGTTGAATCCTGTTCTCTTAATAATAACAAGGCATCGAGCAGCATCATGCCGGGGCGTATATCCTGCAACGTATAGTCTTTCATATAAGGTTGCGGATCAGTTTCCGGGTTATAACGATAAATTTTAAAACGCATATCAATACACTCTCGCTTTTGGCGGAAACGATGCAACGGTTAATGGTTTGGTACGCACCGGTTTAAAATCCAGTTTATTGCCTTCCTTAAAAAACAAGGTGTGTTTCATCCACTGAATATCATCGCGCTCTGGAAAATCAATACGCGAATGCGCACCGCGACTTTCCTGGCGCGCAGCGGCCGAATAAACCGTTGCCATCGCCACATCCATTAAATTTTCCAGTTCCAGCGCTTCCACGCGTGCGATATTAAATAAAGCGGAATGATCACTGATACGTGCATCCTTCAACCGTTGCTGTAATTCATGCACCCGTTTTACACCCTCATCAAGCACGTCCTGGGTACGGAACACGCCGCAATTTTCTTCCATCGCGCGTTTCAAATCTTTACGCAAATGTTCAACCGATTCGCCATCACCGGTTCGATCCCAGCGATGCAAACGTTCGTAGGCTTTGGCGATGCTGTTTTCATCCATGGCTTTGTGGTAACGCACATCTTTTAAATAATCAATAATGTGATTGGCGGCGGCACGGCCAAATACCAGAATATCGAGTATGGAATTACCGCCTAATCGATTGGCGCCGTGTACCGAGACACAGGCGCATTCACCGACGGCGTATAAACCATTTACCACTTCTTCCGGTGTATCTTTTACCGGTGTTACCACGCGACCAAAACGATCGGTTGGAATGCCACCCATGGTGTAATGTGCTGTGGGGTAAACCGGTATTGGGTGTTCGGCTGGATCAATGCCTAAAAATGTTATGCAGGTCTGGCGTATGCCGGGCAGACGTTTTTGAATAACATCGACACCGAGATGATCGAGTTTTAACATGACATGATCTTTTTCCGGGCCGCAACCGCGCCCTTCTTTTACTTCGGTATAAATTGAACGGCTGACGACATCACGTGATGCCAGATCTTTTGCCTTGGGTGCGTAACGTTCCATGAAACGTTCGCCTTTGGCATTTACCAAATAACCACCTTCTCCACGCGAACCTTCGGTAATCAACATGCCACGGCCCGAGATACCGGTGGGATGAAACTGAAAAAATTCCATATCCTGCAATGGCAATCCGGCACGCAAGGCCATGGCCATACCATCACCGGTATTAATCAATGCATTGGTCGTGTTGCGATAAATCTGCCCGGCGCCACCCGTGGCCAGCAAGGTGGTTTTGGCTTCAATAATCATTTCTTCGCCGGTATGAATATTAAATACAAAGGCACCCAATACATTTCCGGATTCATCTTTTAATAAATCCACGGCAAAATATTCATCAAAGAAATGGGTTTTGGCGCGAATATTTTGTTGATACAAACTGTGCAAAATAGCGTGACCGGTGCGGTCGGCCGCCGCACAGGTGCGTGCCGCCTGTTCGCCACCAAAATTCTGGCTTTGGCCACCAAACGGACGCTGATAAATTTTGCCATTATCCAGCCGTGAAAACGGCACGCCAAAATGTTCCATTTCGTACACCACTTTGGGTGCAGCGCGACACATGTATTCAATGGCATCCTGATCGCCCAGATAATCACTGCCCTTGACGGTATCGAACATATGCCAGTGCCAGTTATCCGGTAACACATTGGCCAGCGCGGCATTCATGCCGCCCTGTGCGGCAACGGTGTGCGAGCGCGTCGGAAATACTTTGGAGACCACGGCCACGTTGCATTCAGCGACGGACAATTGCAAGGCGGCACGCAGGCCACCGCCGCCAGCACCAATAATCAGCGCGTCAAATCGTCTTCTTGGAATGTTTTGTATGCTCATGCGCACCACTAAATATATTGTTCAAAAGAACAAATCATTCACTTCGATTTGCCCTCACCCACCAGCGGCTCCGCCGCCGGTCCCCGGCTTCGCCCCCCTCGCTACGCTCTCCCCGTTCACGGGAGAGGGTAATTTGGTGTCGCTATGCGACATACACGTTAAATAAGGCGCGCAAGCCCCATAAACCACTGCCCAGCAAGATACTCATGACCAGCGTAAATAACAACATGCGCAACACCACGTTCTGTACATAATCCAAAATCACATCGCGTACACCGATCCAGGTATGCCACATCACGGCAATGATAAACAATGCCATGGCGATATTATTCCCGGGCCAGGCCAGCCAGCCGTGCCAGTGTTCAAAATCAAACTGATCAAATTGTGTTATCGCTATAATGAAATAAAGAATAAACACGGCAATGAATACAGCGGAGATACGTTGCACGATCCAGGGCCGTAAACCCTGTAGTCCGGGTGCACTCATGAGCACATCCTTATCGTGATCCATAACAAGACCAGCACCTCGGCGATAATCACCAACCAGGCGCTGATACGTGATTGGGATTTTTCCAGACCGATATTAAAATCAGTCAGCAAAAAACGAATACCGGCAAACAAATGATGTAACAATGCAGCAATAAGCAACAGCATTGTCAACCGCAATAACGGATGGCTCAACCATTCGGTAACCTGTGCAAAACCCTCAGCATTACGCAACGATAATTCAAACAAATAAATAATCAGAGGAATAGCTGCAAACATCAAAACGCCGCTGACGCGATGCATGATTGAAACAACAGCCGAGATCGGCAAACGAATTTTGAGCAAATTAAGAAAGTAGGGACGAGTATCCTGAGCCGCCATGTACTAGCCTCACGTCATTTAGATTTATTGTGGATCGATTGTAGTTCAAGAAAGCCGTTTTTTAGAGATACCCTATAGTTTGTGCTTTGAAGTTCGCTGGCGACAGCATACCATTCACACACATTATTGCTACCCATGTTATACCGCGAGAATTTATATGAAACCAGACTGGGAAAAATTCCTGCTTGATGCCGGCGCCGTCATTGAAAACAACAGCGTTGTACAGTATGGCAACCCGGAACAGGAGCGCCGCATTGCACTCACCGGCCTGTTGCTGTGCGACTTGAGTCACCAGGGTCTGATTGCCGCCCATGGCGCAGACGCCGCCACCTTTATCCAGGGCCAGCTCACCAATGATATTCGTGATGTCAGTGAACAGCACAGCCAGTTAAGTGCCTGTTGCACACCCAAGGGCCGAATGCTGGCCAGTTTTCGCATTTTTCAGCGCGACGAAACATTTTACCTGAGCCTGCCACACAGCCTGCTTGAAGCCACGCTCAAACGCCTGCGTATGTTTTTGCTGATGGCCAAGGCCAGGCTTGAAGATGCCAGCCAGTCATTGGTTGGCATAGGTGCTTCGGGGCCACAAATCGAACAACATTTAAAAGATATGAAACTGGACGTGCCTGCCCTGACCGACGCTGTTACACAATCACAGGGTTATACAATCATCCGGCTCGCCGGGCCACAACCTCGCTTCGCCATTTACGGCGAACTTGATGCCATGATGACCTTGTGGAATCACCTCCATGTACACGCCGCACCGGTCGGTGCCAGTGTCTGGGAGCTACTCGATATTCATGCTGGCATTCCCACTATTTATCCGCAAACCAGCGATGCCTTTGTGCCGCAAATGACCAATATGCACGTCATTAATGGGGTGAATTTTCGCAAAGGCTGTTACACCGGGCAGGAAATTGTGGCGCGCATGCAGTATCTGGGTAAATTGAAACGTCGCATGTACCGCATTCACATTGATGGCGAACAAGTTGTAACACCCGGCGATGCATTGCACGCACCCGGCTCAACCTCCGGCCAGGGCACCGGCACCATTGTGAGCGCCCAACGTGATCCTAACGGCGGCTATATGGCACTGGCGGTGATCGATATCAGTGATGCTGAAGCGGGCAACTTGCATTGGCTGGACGCATCCGGCCCGGCTATTACCTTGTTAGACTTGCCCTATGTTGTTGAGCTGAAAAATAATCAGGCTTCGTAACATCTAAAAATTATCTGCTGCTGCCCCGAATGGCACTTACTTAAGAAGATTTAGTAGTTATTTTCCGTCATCCCAGAATGTTTTTGTCGGGGGTCTCGTATTTAATACAGGAGATTACAGAATGCGTCCCTGTATTCTGCCCTTCGGGCCAGCTACGCTGTTCAAAAATTGCTCCAGGCAATTTTTATCCCGCCAAAAGCACGTGGAATAACAGCTAACTCAATACGCTTGCCCTTAAGTAAGTGCCATTCGGGTCAGGCATCCATCTATCAGGCACCCTGGACAACTCTGCTATAGTTCTAACAGTTCTATGAGGAAACCTCGTGTCTGATATTTTCGTTGGTCGACAACCTATATTCGATCGCAAACTTCGGGTGTATGCATACGAATTACTGTTTCGCTCCGGCACTGCCAACAAAGCCACCTTCGGCAAACTCACCCCTGACGGCGCCACCTCCACCACTATCGTTAACAGTTTCCTGGAATTTGGCCTGGAAAAACTGGTCGGCAATAAACTGGCATTTATTAATCTCACGGAAAAATTTTTGTTTAATGAACATGCCTTGCCGATTCCGCCGAAGCAAGTTGTCATTGAAGTTCTGGAAGACATTCCAATAAATTTTAAATTGATTCAGGCCATTGAACGCCTCAAGGCTGAAGGTTTTACCATTGCTCTGGATGACTATATTTATAATCCGGCGCACAAACCGCTGGTGTCGCTGGTGGATATTATAAAAATAGACATTAAACAACTCTCGCGTGATGACTTGATTAAACATGCCATAGCACTCAAAAAATTCAATGCTAAATTACTCGCCGAAAAAATCGAAACCATGGATGAATTTGAGTTATGTCATAAACTTGGATTCGAATATTTTCAGGGATATTTTTTAAGTAAACCACGCGTCATACAAGGCAAGAGCTTACCTACCAATAAACTCGCTGTGATGAATCTGCTGGCGGTGATGCAGAAAGACAATGCGGATATAAGTGAACTTGAAGAAGCTATCAGCTTTGATGTGTCCATCACCTATCGCATTTTGAAATTAATGAACTCTGCATTTTTTAATTATCCCAGCAAGATTAATTCCATACGTCATGCGGTATTGATACTAGGCCGGCAGAAACTATCCAGCTGGGCGTCCATGTTCGCCTTGTCCAGCATGAGCGATCGTCCCGGCGAGATGATTCATATTGCCATGACACGCGCCAAAATGTGCGAACTGCTGGCAGAGAAAGCCGGAGCAAAATCACTGGAACCTTTTTTCACCACAGGACTTTTTTCAGCACTGGATATTATGATGGAACGCGAACTGGCGGACCTCATTAAACCACTGCCATTGAACGAAGATATTGTTTGCGCCCTGCTGGAACGCAAAGGCATTAAAGGTGAAGCACTGAAGTGTGTTATGGCGTATGAGGTATCAGACTTTGCCAATGCCACGTTTCAGAATCTGGCCTCCTATGATATTTATGTCGCGCAAGTTGAGGCCATTACCTGGGCGAATATGGTTACGGAGTCTTTGTAAAAACGTAACTATTCAGCACTGTTCTCAATAGAATCGAATTCTTTCTGAATAAACGTTGGCCATTCGCCTTGAAATAAACGCGCCAGAGCTTCACCAACACCCACGCCATTCTTGCGACAAGTCGATAAATAAGAGCGAATACGACAGAATACTTTGGCACCATCCATAGAACGAAAACAGCCGGATATTTTCTGTTGTACTTTGGTCATGCGAATATCGCGCTCGCCTTGATTGTTGGTGAACGGTACGTCTGCATTTTGCATAAAGCGCAGCGTCTTCGTAGTCACGCAAGCGCTCCAATAAGTTTCTCGACTTGCTGCGTTTTAGTCGGCCTCTCTTGGGCGAAGCTGATGCGGTGTTGGGTGCAGGGCATTCGCTCTCGGCTTTGTGTAATACGCGGCGATAACGCTGTCGCCATTGCTTTGCCTGTGCATCGTTCAATGCGCCACCGGCGGCATTTACTGCCTGGTTGATGGCTAGCAACAATTTGCGCATGTGGCCGGCCCAATGCTGGCCGTCTTCCTCAAAAGCAAAGGTTAATTCGCGTACATGATGCGCATTGCATAACGCATGGGTGCAGGCATAGCCGTAATATGGTTTGACCGCCATGGATGGCGGAAATGCCGATTTTGCAGGAGCAAAAATCGACCCAGTGATCGTGCACTAACGTGCCGCGAAAATTTGGCAGTATATTCATCGCAGCCATCGCTTCACGCCCGCGCTTGATAGGCGGATGAAACAGCGTCCAATCACGGCTGGATGCGTTGTGCAACCAATGTCGCTTACCGTCAATATTGATGCCGGTTTCATCGGCATGCACAACATTCGCTTGCAACAAATGCTTGATCGATAAACGCTCAATATCAGCCAGACGCGCATAGGCATCCTGATTGAAATTACTCAATGTGCCGGTGCTGATAGACGTATCAAACAGTTCTTCAAAATGCGTTTGTACACGCTCATAAGGAATTAACTGAAACATCGACATGTAGACTGCATTGGCTTTGACAGACGCGCCATATTGCGCTGGGCGCGTTACCCCTAATGAAAAGGACGCAACAAATCGTTGGCCGTTATCGTTGTGCAGAATTTGCGCGCGATACTCGGTGACGACACGTTCGATCTGAAGCTCAATCACCTGACGACGCTCAAAGCCGGCATCGTTATAATGTCCAGGCGGCAAGCCTCGTTTATCAATCTTGATAACGTGAACAGTGTCTGGATCATCCACAGCGCCCAGCGTGGTGCCGATGCGCCCAGCTTGACCGCCCACCGGTTTATCACTGGCCACCCGCGACTTGCGTGCGCGATGCGGATCACTGGTTGGCGGCTGTTGCGACTGTTCATACCCAATCGTGCCAGCAGCAACTTCACCAGAATTAATAAAAGTGCGACCGCAGACTTCATCGCTGGCGAAGTTTGCGTATCGTTTTGCAATTGTGTTTCGACATTGGCGATGGCGGCCTTAATGTCGATGGTGTCGAGTGTCAAAATGATTTTGTCCAATCAGCTTCGCAGGACGCTATTGTCGCATGGGATTTTTGAATGGAAATTTTGGCTCTGGAATCGCCTTGGCGGCATTCTCACAAAGCAGAGACGGCATGCTACCCGATGATGCCAGTGTGTTGACTCAAGATGCTATGTCGCGCCTTGCGCCATCGTTTTGATTGGGTTCAGCGATAGCGCGTGAAAACAGAAAAATCACCCAAAACACTGTCAAGTATTATTTTGTGCTTTTAGGTAAAAAAGATGCTGAATAGTTACGCTGCTGTTTAGATAGTAAGTGTAACCCGATTCAGCTGCCTGGCGTGTTCTCTATGCACACGAGGACGTAATGAAACATTTGTAGAAGCGTCACACAGGTATTTTTTTCAATAGTGAGCACTATATACAATCTGGCTAAAAAAAATTGGATCATCTCCAAAGAATAAGTTAGGCTCGCATCCATTGCATTGGTTTGGCCATGTACTGGCCTAATACAAATGATTAAACAGGTGATTATCTGTTTGAAAGTAGTTTTCGGGCGAGCTAATCAGGCTGGATTTTATTTGCTGCCAATTTATATGCTTTGTATTTGGTAGTCGCGTAATTCTAGTTTGAAAATCTCATAGTCGTTGGTTCTCTGTAGTAATGGTTGCAGGCCAGTGTTTTTCTTGGCCTTATCCTGGTAACTGATATACGGAGAATTTATTTCAAAGGATATGCGGCATGCATGACAAAATAATAAATGTACTGGAATATGGTGCAGACCCTACACATACAATAGATAGTAATGCGGCATTTGAAGCGGCTCTGGCTGCCTGGCTTGCGCTTGGTGGGTCGCAAAAAAATATTGTGCGTATTCCAGGTGGTCATTATATAAATTCAAAGCAGGTTAGTTGGGGTGCTTGCCCTGTGATTGGTGATGGTACCTCCGTAACTATTATTGATCCAACCATGACTGATGGTAGCTGGTGTTTTATTTTTAATGCGGATCTTTTTCGTGCGGAAGCTTTTAGTATTCAAACTGGATTATTACAGGCTGAGATTAGTCGTGTTGTAGCTGGAGTCGATGGC
>JANOOU010000368.1:0-5707 GCA_031421475.1 Gammaproteobacteria bacterium
GAAGATACACCCCAGGGATGGAGGCGGTAGAGTCGCGTCTGGAGAGAAGACCGGGCAGTTGCCGAGATGCGCAGTGAAGCGGTGCTTTTTATATTAAAAAGTTACTCAGCACCGTACACCACACGCACATTGTCGTGGCCCACCATCGAATCTAAGCGGCTCATTAATTCATCACTGGGTTGTACGCGCCAATCCTGGCCCAGGGCGAACACGGCGCTGGTATCATTACGACGGTAATTAATCCACACCGGGCATTCACCTTCACGAAACGGTTTGAGCACGCTGGTCAAATCATGCACAAAACCATTGGCTGCCTGTTTCTCATTCACCCGAATTTCAAGCCGTTTAGCAAAGCGCTGACGCGCCTGTGAAATGTCATACATGGTTCGCGCTGTTATACGATAACCATCCGAAAAATCGTCATAGGCTACGTTGCCTTCAACAATCAGCAACTTATCCTTGATCAATAAAGGGCCATATTTTTCATACTGCTCTTCAAAAATTCGCACCTCGATGCGGCCGGTGCGATCATCCAGTGTTGCCGAAACAATTTTGTTGCCATTATTCGCCTTGCGTATGCGTATACCCACCATCAAACCGGCGAGCGTATAAACCGGCTGATTTTTTTGCGCCACATAACCCTGCGTACCGCCACTGCCCACCGACTCGGCAATTTCTGCCAGGGTGCTGTGAGTAAATTGACGCAATTCTTTTTCGTAACGATTAATCGGATGGCCAGTTAAATACAATCCCAGTATTTCTTTTTCCAGCGTTAAGCGTTGTTCATCATCCCATTCTGCAACGCTGATCATGGTCACAGGCGCAATGGCATTTTTTGCGACACTGGAACCAAACAAATCATCTTGCCCTACTCGCACATTTTGCTGATGTTGTTCCGCCATTTGCACGGCATCCTGTAAACCGGCCATTAAGCTGGCGCGGTTGCTGCCCAGTTTGTCCAGTGCACCGGCTTTAATCAGGGATTCCATGACCCGTTTATTAACTTTTCGGCCATCAATGCGGCGACAAAAATCATACAAACTATCAAACGGCCCGTTATGGCGTCGTTCATCAATAATACCGGTCAGTGCGGCTTCACCCACACCTTTAATAGCACCCAGTCCGTACAACACCTCGCCATCACTCGGCACACTGAATTTAATGGTGGATCGATTAATATCCGGTGCCAGTATTTTTAAACCCATGTGCTGACAATCATCAATCAGCGTAACGACCTTGTCGGTATTGTCCATATCGGCTGATAACACCGCTGCCATAAATTCCGCCGGATAATGCGATTTAAGCCAACAGGTTTGATACGACAGCAATGCATACGCCGCCGAATGCGATTTATTAAAACCATATTCAGCAAATTTTTCCATCAAGTTAAAAATGGGTGTGGCGATATTTTCTGAAACACCATTGGCGAGTGCGCCCGCTACAAAAATCTCACGCTGCTTCGCCATTTCTTCCGGTTTCTTTTTACCCATGGCGCGGCGTAACAAATCGGCACCGCCCAGCGAATAACCGGCGAGCTCCTGTGCAATTTGCATCACCTGTTCCTGGTACACAATCACACCGTAAGTAGGCTTTAAAATCACTTCCAGACTGGGGTGCGGATAACTGACCTTGGCGCGACCCTGTTTACGATTAATAAAATCATCCACCATACCCGATTGCAATGGGCCAGGGCGAAATAACGCAACCAGTGCGATCATGTCTTCAAAACAATCCGGTTGCAGACGCTTGATCAAATCTTTCATGCCGCGCGATTCAAGCTGAAACACGGCTGTGGTTTCTGATTTGCGCAACAGGGCAAAGGCTTTGGCATCTACCAACGGCAATAAATTCACATCCAGATTGGTCTGATCAGAATGGCGTTTTTTAATATTTTCGACGGCCCAGTCAATAACAGTGAGTGTACGCAAACCCAAAAAGTCGAATTTCACCAAGCCAATTAACTCAACATCGTCTTTGTCAAACTGGGTAACAATGCTCTGCCCGCCCTGCTCACAATACAGTGGCGCAAAATCCGTCAGCACCGACGGCGAAATCACCACACCACCCGCGTGTTTGCCGGCATTGCGCGACAACCCTTCGAGCGAGCGCGCCATCTCAATTAATTCGTGCACATCTTCTTCGTTGTCATAAATCTTTTTTAAATCTTCGGAATCTTCCAGCGCTTTTTCCAGCGTCATACCAATTTCAAACGGAATCAGCTTGGCAATTTTATCGACAAAGCCGTAAGGCATGTTCATCACACGGCCGACATCACGCACCACCGCTTTCGCTGCCATGGAACCGTAGGTAATAATTTGTGATACACGATCGCGGCCATAACGTTGCGCCACATAATCAATGACGCGATCACGGCCTTCCATGCAAAAGTCCACGTCAAAATCGGGCAAGGACACACGCTCGGGATTGAGAAAACGTTCAAACAGCAAATCAAATTGCAGCGGATCAAGATCGGTAATTTTCATCGAGTACGCCACCAGCGATCCAGCACCGGAACCACGCCCTGGCCCAACCGGAATACGGCTGTCTCTCGCCCACTGAATAAAATCGGCCACCACTAAAAAGTAACCGGGAAAATCCATTTTTAAAATCACATCAATTTCTGTTTTTAATCGCTCGCGATACGTCTGGCGCTGCGTTTCCGCATTGGGCGCATCCGGTTTAATTAACACGGCCAGCCGCAGCTCCAGGCCTTCGCTGGCAACACGCGCAAAATAACTCTCGGTGGTTTCGCCGTTAGGTATAGGAAATGCGGGTAAGAAACTTTGGCCTAAACGAATCGTTAAATTACAACGACGTGCTATCTCAACCGAATTTTCCAGCGCTTCGGGAATATCGGCAAACAATTCGCACATCTCAGCTTCGCTGCGCAAATATTGTTGATCACTATAATGGCGTGGGCGGCGTGGATCATCCAGGGTGCGGCCTTCGTGAATACACACGCGCACTTCATGTGCCTCGTATTCCGATTGCTTGAGAAAGCGCACATCATTGGTCGCCACCACCGGTGTTTGTGAAGCCAGCGCCAAGCCCACCGCCGCGTGCAAATATTCTTCTTCACCGCCACGGCCGGTGCGTTGTAATTCCAGATAAAAACGATTGGGAAAAATTTGCTGCCAGGCGCGCAATAATTCTTTGGCCTGCATTATATTACCGGCGAGCAAAGCACGACCGATATCGCCCTCGCGCCCGCCCGATAAAGCAATAAGCCCTGACGCATGTTCGCGCAGCCAGTCCACTTCAATCATCGGCATGCCACCGTGCTGGCCATCCAGATACGAGCGCGACACCAACTGGGTCAGGCTTTGATATCCGGTGTTATTCATGCACAACAACACCATGCGCGACGGCTGATCTGACTCCAGCGCCGGGCGTATCCAAGCGTCTACCCCAATAATGGGTTTGATACCCGCTGCCAGTGCCGCCTTGTAAAACTTCACCATGGCGAACAGATTGCACTGGTCTGTAAGCGCCACCGCCGGCATGCCCTGCGCCGCCGCAGTTTTCATCAGCGGCTTGACACGCACCGTGCCGTCAACGAGCGAGTACTCGGTGTGTAAACGTAAATGGACGAAACGAGGATTCATTATTAATGTCATGGGCCCTGTGGTTAGGCCGGTATTTTTATGGAATGGCGTATGTTACCTCATGACAGGCCAGCCATGGCCATTGCATGTTAGAAGCCGCCAAATAACCAGGCAAATCATTGATTTAATAAGGCTTAAAAAATTTCATCAGCCCCTTCCAGAACCGCATGGCTAAGCAACAGGAAAACATCGTACGTGTGATCAATGACATGTGTGAATTCGTGCTTAACAGCAAATTGACAAAGTTTGCCATATCGGATCATGCTATCCACCAGAGGGTAATAACCATGGCAACTATGAATGTTTCGCTTCCAGAATTAATGAAAAAGTGGATTGAAACCCAGATCAAAACCGGACATTACAGCAATGCCAGCGATTATGTGCGCGATCTCATCCGTCGCGATCAGGAATACCAGATCAAGCGCGAAAACCTGATCAAGGCGCTCATTCATGGCGAAAACAGCGGCGTGAGCAGCCGCACGGTTGAATCGATCTGGCAAGATGTAAAAACGCGACGCAGTGCCGGTGTATAAACTCACGGATGCCGCAGCGAATGATATTGAAAATATCCTGAACTACTCCATCACGCAATTTGGTTTGCTGCAAGCCGAAACCTATTACACCAACCTGACCCACTGCCTGCAAATTTTAGACGACAACCCCGCAATGGGCGTTGACGCCAGCGACCTGCGCCAGGGCTATCGCCGATTTCTTCACGAGAGCCATGTTATTTTTTACACAACAGACAACTCAGGTATTCTGGTTATTCGCATTTTGCACAAACACATGGATGCCGTGCGCAACCTTCACGAAGATTTCTGAAGCATTCTCACACTGCGCACGGGAACGCGAACCCTCCAACACAGCCTTCCACTGACTCGAACCGGGACTGACACTTTATTAAACCGTTTATCAATATGCTTCAAACCAGACTATCCAGCGGACTACTCACCACCAGCCCAGGCCGGTTGAGCACATGGGTGTAAATCATGGTGGTGGATACATCCGCATGGCCAAGTAACTCCTGTGATGTACAGGATGTACAAATGCCGCGAGAGCATGGATGCACAGGAGCGGCAACGGTACGAATATCACTACCCGATTCCAGCAAATGCGTAGCAAAAGAATGCCGCAATGTGTGGCAACTCACCTTCTTCGACAAACCATCCGTATCCGAAGATTTTTTTACTGATTTTTGTAGAATACTTTCATGCATATGGTGCCGCATGACCTTGCCTGATCGTGGATCAGCCGACAATTTTGAAGAAGGAAACACATACATTGACGAGCATGGATGCTCAAATGCCGCGAGCGCATGGATGCGCAAGAGCGGCCCAACGCAACTCCTTTGCTGCATTGGGATATTTTTTAGCCAGCGCATTAGGCAAATAAACCTCACCAAAACCTCCCTGTAAATCTTTATCATGTATCTCTTTAATTTTTTCTATCTGACGTTTTAAAGCATCATTCAATCGAGCAGGCAAAGGCACCACCCGATCTTTTTTGCCCTTACCATCACGAATCACAATCGTTTTGTAATCAAAATCAATATCGCACACCCGCAACCGTATACACTCCTTCAAACGCAAGCTGGCCCCATACAACAAACCGGCCATCACGCGATGCATATCATTTTCAATGCCTTTTAATAAACGCTTTACCTCGGCACGCGATAACACCACGGGCAAACGCTTTGGCCTGCTGGCCCGTGCAAAATCACCCAGCTGCCCGATCTCAATATGTAAAACCTGTTTAAATAAAAAAACCAGCGCATTCAACGCTTGATTTTGCGTACTCACAGCCACATTGCGTTGTACTGCAAGATACTCAAGAAACCTGGGAATACAATCAGGCACAATATTAGACTGGATTTCAAATTTAGAAAAAGCAATAAATCGCGCAATCCATTCAACATACGACTGCTCGGTACGAATGGAATACTGACGCACCCGAATTTCAGCCACAAAACGCTCAAACAATTCAGGAAACTGTTTAACACATTTACCAACCAACCCCTTACACGACGTGTTAACTTTAACCTTCACCGCACCCAACAAAGAGCCAGTATCCGGCACCGCCACATCACTCCCTGACAATGAGCG
>JANOOU010000369.1:0-7609 GCA_031421475.1 Gammaproteobacteria bacterium
GGAGCATACAGATGACAGGTGTACTCGATAGCGTTGATATGCGCACCCAACTGGCCGGCCATAACCGGCTGGAATTATTGTTATTTCACCTCGGCGGTAAACAACTCTACGGTATTAATGTGTTCAAAGTGCAAGAAGTTATACGTTGTCCGCGATTAACACGCTTGCCTAACGCCAATCATAAAGTGGTTGGCGTCGCTACTCTACGCAAACGCACTATTCCGATTATGGATTTGAGTCTGGCAATCAGTCGTCAACCTATCAAGAACGTCAAAGATAGTCTGGTTATAGTAACCGAGTACAACCGTAACACGCTGGGATTTCTGGTGGATTCAGTTGATCGCATTTGCAATATGAACTGGAAAGATATTTTACCACCGCCAAAAGGTAGCGGCGCCGCCAGCTATCTCACGGCTGTCACACATATTGATAAACAACTGGTCGAAATTATTGATGTGGAGCGTGTGTTTGCTGACGTCATGGGTGTAAATGAAAACGTCAATGCGGATATATTACAAGCCGCGCATGATACTCAAACTACGCTGCCGAAACATGTGCTGGTCGTAGATGATTCCAGCGTGGCACGTAATCAGATCAAACGTGTGCTGGAAAAAATGGGCATAAAGTGCACGCTTGGGCAGGACGGACAGGACGGTCTGGATATTCTTCATGACATGGTGGCAGACGGCACGCCGATAAATGAAAAAATTTCGATGATTATTTCCGATATTGAAATGCCACGCATGGATGGTTATACCTTTACCACTGAAATACGCAAAGACCCCAGGCTGCAAGGCTTATACATTGTGCTGCATACTTCATTGAGTGGTGTATTCAACAACAACATGGTGCAAAAAGTGGGTGCTAATCATTTTATTCCCAAGTTCAAACCCAATGAGTTGGCGAATACTGTACTGAATATTATTAATCGGCGTAATCCGAATGACGGTATAGAAACTATTACGGAAACCTGAGCGTTGCCGATTTTTTTCTGTAGAATATTAACTGCGAGCACCAATGAGTAATTACCAGCCGGATGAGTACAAATCTTTCCAGGCATTTTTGGAAAAAGCTTGCGGCATCGTATTAGGTGATAACAAACGCTATCTGGTCTCCAGTCGTTTATCCCGTTTGATGCGCGATAATAATATGGATTCGTTACAGCAGTTGGTTGATCAATTAAACCAGGCGTCCGCCACTCGTTTGCGCGCGCAGGTTGTTGAAGCCATGACAACCAACGAAACACTTTGGTTTCGTGATGCTTATCCTTTCGAAGTGCTTACTAAAATTATCTATCCAGAATATAAAAAAGATGGCAAACAAAATTTACGAATATGGTCGGCCGCGTGTTCCAGTGGCCAGGAGCCCTATTCTATTAGTATGGCGACTGAAGAGTATATTAGCCAGAATCCGGGCTTGAAAATTGAAGTAGTGGCTACAGATATTTCTCAGGCCATATTAAAAGATGCCAAAGAAGCCCGATACGATGCCTTGGCTTTGGCGCGTGGTTTGTCAGAAGAACGCAAACGGCGATTTTTTTCGGCGATCGGTAATCAGTGGCAGGTGAATGCCAATATACGTTCCAGAATCACATTTCGTGAAAGCAATCTGTTGCAACCTTATACTTCAATGGGGAAATTTGACCTGATATTTTGCCGCAATGTTCTAATATATTTTTCGATTAATTCTAAAAAAGATATTCTCAATCGCATGGCGGAGTGCTTGAACCCACGCGGTTTTTTGTTGCTGGGCGCATCTGAATCTATTACTCAGTACAGCGATGCCTTTGAAATGGTGCGCGCCAGCACGGGTGTGGTATACCGTAAAAAAGCGTATTAAGTAAGTGGCAAGTTTAAAGTTTAAAGTAGCAAGAGAAGGCATCCAGGACTTGTTTACTACTGCTTGCCACCTGCTTGTCCTTATGCGGCAATTCTTGCCGCCTGATCTGCCGCTTTCTGCAATGTAGTTGCCGCGCTTGTAGTTTTTTCCGTTACTTTCCCTTGCTCCTTTAAACTTTAAACTTGCCACCTCTACTTGGCACATGCCTTGCCTTATTATCGGTAAGGAGACAAAACCATGTCACTGAATCTCGATAAAGCATTAGGCATACATCAAGGCGCATTGTTGCTGTTCGAGCGTCGTACTCAACTTTTGGCAGAAAATATTGCCAATGCCGATACGCCGAATTACAAATCCCGTGATATTGATTTTAATCGTGTTCTGAATGGCGAAGTTAACAAGCAGGTGTCATTGCAGGGCGGTCAGCCAAAACATATCACTATGGATCAAAGTGCAGTGGATGCCGGTATCGAATACCGCGTTCCTGATCAAAGCGCGGCTGACGGTAGTACGGTGAATATGAGTCAGGAGCAAGCAGCCTTTGCAGATAATACGGTGCGCTATCAAACTACGTTAGCGATTCTTTCGCGCCGTTTAGGCGGTATTGCCAGCGCATTTAGGGGCGAATAGCCATGAGTATATTTAAAATTTTTGACATTACCGGCTCCGGCATGAATGCACAAATGCTGCGTTTGAATACAGTAGCCAGTAATCTTGCCAATAGTGAAACCATGGCGGGTAAACCGGAAGATGTATATAAATCCCGTCACCCGGTTTTCGAAAGTATTTTCAATGAATTAACCGGTGATCAGGGCACAGTGAGTGTGCGCGTAAAAAAAATTATGGAAAGTGATGTGGCACCGGTTGCACATTACATGCCGCAGCATCCGCAGGCCAATGCCGAAGGTTATGTTTTCAGCCCGGGTATTAATGCAGTAGAGCAAATGGCCGACATGATTGCGGCTTCACGCAGTTATCAAAGCAATGTTGAAGTGATGACCACCAGCAAGGAATTGCTGTTGCGTACTTTACAACTGGGTAAGGGGTAAAACATGGCGATTAATCCTTATTCAAGTATTGGTCTGGCAACATCGCAAAGTGTTGCGGAGCAGGCAGGCAAGGACAAAAAATCACTGGGTCAGGATGAGTTTCTCAAATTAATGACCACACAGTTACGCAATCAGGATCCGATGGAGCCGATGGATAACGGTGAGTTTCTGTCACAAATTGCGCAATTCGGTACTGTTAATGGTGTTAATGAACTGCTCAGCTCATTTCAAAATCTTGCAACCAATTTGCAATCCAGCCAGGCTTTGCAGGCATCCAATTTAATTGGTCGTCAGGTGTTGGTGGAAAATGATGAGGGTTATTTGCCGGCATCCGGTAGCCTGACGGGCGCAGCAGAGTTAGGTAGCAGTGCCGATATGACTATCAATATTTATGACAGCAGTGGACAGGTTATTAATCGTGTCGAATTGGGATCGAAATCACCCGGGCTGGTGCCCTTTGTCTGGGATGGCACAACCTTCAGTGGTGAGCGTGCGGCATCCGGGCGTTACCGCATTGAAGTTGAGGCAACACGCTACGGCGAAAGTGAATCATTGACACCGATGGTGACTTCAAACGTCACTAGTATCACGCTGGGAAGCATCGGTAGTGAAATGCAAATTGAGCTGGAAAACCTGGGTCAGGTTAATTTCAGTCAAATTAATCAAATTCTGTAAGGCGTAATTTTAGGAGTACACATCATGTCGTTTAATATTTCGCTCAGTGGCCTGAATGCGGCATCTAATGATTTATCGGTAACCAGTAATGACATTGCCAACGTTGGCACCACGGGTTACAAAGAATCGCGTGCTGAATTTGCCGATATTTATGCGGCATCACCCCTGGGTACCACGGCCAATGCGATTGGCGCCGGTGTAAAACTCGCCAATATTGCGCAGCAATTTGGGCAGGGTAATCTTCAATTTACGCAAAATACTCTGGATATAGCCGTCAGTGGCCAGGGATTTTTTGTCTTGCACGCTAATCCGACCAGCGCCGACCTTTTGTACACTCGCGCCGGTGCCTTTAATGTTGACCAGACTGGCACCGTGTCCAACAGCGCCGGAAATATTCTGCAAGCATTTCCGGTGGATGCGCTGGGCAATGTTACGACGTCCAGCCTGGCCGGTACGATTCCTTTAACTGTACCCAATACCATTGGTGTGCCGAATGCAACAACATTGGTTGATCTTAATCTGAATTTTCCGGCAGCTGTCACACCGGCGTTGAATGTGAACACAGCATTTCCGGGTGCGCCCGTTTATGGACCTGCACCCGTCGGTACACTGGATCGCGAGCTGGAACTTAATCCGGCGAGTCCCAATTCGGCGACTTATCACAACTCAACGTCTGCAACCGTGTTTGACTCGCAGGGCACGTCACATATTTTGACCATGTATTTCGTGATGACAGATGATCTTAGCAATCGCTGGGAAGTTCGCTCAACACTGGATAGCGTGCCTATGACAGTTGGCGGTGCAGGTGTATTCGGTCCGGCAGTGCTGGATTTTGATGCCAACGGTTTGCTGGATGTGGCGACCTCCACTAATGGTGGCTCTATTCCCTATGACCCATTTGTTTTAACGAATGGTGCCGCGCCTTTGACTTTTGCAGTCGATTTTACCAATCAGGGCAATACGCTTACCCAAGAATCGCAAGGTGCGTTTACCGTGCAGTCACTGAGTCAGGATGGTTTTTCAACAGGACGTTTGTCCGGCCTGGAAATTGATGACGAAGGTTTGGTACGAGCGACGTTCACCAATGGTCAAAACACGCCGCTAGGTAAAATTGCATTGGCACGTTTTGATAATCCGCAGGGTTTGCGCCAGATTGGTGATACCTCCTGGCTTGAAAGTGTCACTTCAGGTGTGGCCATAGCGGGTGAAGCCGGTACCGGTAGTTTTGGTTTGATGCAGTCGGGCGCACTGGAAACATCCAATGTGGATTTAACTGCCGAGCTGGTGAATTTAATTACCTCGCAACGTAACTTCCAGGCCAATTCAAAAGCGATCGAAACGGCGAATGCCATAACCCAAACCATTATTAATCTACGTTAAGAGAAAAGATAAAGGAAGTTACGCAAATGAACGCTAATAAAAGCAAAATAAACGCAAATAAAACATTTTATTATTTTTTTTCATTTGCGTTTATTTGCGTTTATTTGCGTTTTCTGTTTCTTTTTTGTTGTGAGGTATGTAATGGATAAGATGTTATTTGTAGCTATGAACGGTGCCAGCCAGGCGATGCGATCGCAGGCGAATATTGCGCACAATCTGGCGAATGTCAGCACCACCGGTTTTAAAACCAGTCTGGATGCTTACAGTAACTGGCATGTTGACGGCCCTGGGTTGCCAACACGGGTTTATAACCAGTGGCAACAACGTGGTAGTGATATGTCTGTCGGCAGTTTTATTACTACAGGGCGCGAGCTGGATGTTGCGGTACGTGGCGAAGGCTGGATTGCGGTACAAGGCGCCAATGGACGCGAAGCTTACACACGTGCCGGTGATTTACGGCTGAATGAACTTGGACAGCTGACCAATGGCGCCGGTCATCTAGTCATCGGCAATTCAGGCCCGCTGGTGTTACCGCCAGCCGAAAAAATTGAAATTGCAGTGGATGGTTCCGTTGGCATATTACCGGTGGGGCAGTCGGCATCCAGCCTGGCGATAGTTGATCGCATCAAGCTGATCAAGCCTGATCCAAAACAATTATCCAAGGGCGAAGACGGATTGATGTATTTACAACCGGGTGTAAAAGCCGTACCCAGTGCCGAAGTGAATTTGGCATCGGGAGTACTCGAAACCAGTAACGTGAACGCGGTATCCGAGCTGGTGGAAATGATCGGCAACGCGCGCCAGTACGAAATCAACGTAAAAATGATGCAAACCGCCGATCAACTTGGACAGGCGTCGGATCAGTTGCTGCGTGCTTGAAGAATAAGATAGAAGAAAAAGAGAACGCAAATGAACGCTAATGAACGCAAATAAAAGAATGATTTATGTAACAGTCAGGCTTTTCTGGCGATTTTTTAGAATAGAATTTACTAACAGTAAGGAAGACCAATGAAAATAATTAACGTAAAACAAAAAAACATTTGCGTTTATTTGCGTTCATTTGCGTTTTCTTGTTCTGTTTCGCTTTTGATTATAGCTATATGCAACCCAGGAGAAGTGATATGAACCCTGCATTGTGGATTGCCAAAACCGGACTCGATGCCCAGCAAACCCGGCTGAGTGTTATTTCCAATAACCTTGCCAACGTTAACACCACCGGATTTAAGCGTGATAAGGCGGTATTCGAAGACTTAATTTATCAGACACTGCGTCAGGCGGGTGGTCAAACATCTGAAAACACCACCTCGCCATCGGGTATGGCAGTGGGTACAGGTGTGCGTGTTGTGGCAACTGAAAAATTACACACTCAGGGCAATTTGTCACAGACCGGCAAGCCATTGGACATTGCCATACAGGGTCGTGGTTTTTTTCAGATTTTACGTCCAGATGGATCGCTGGGTTATAGTCGTGATGGTTCATTTCAAATTGATGCCAACGGCCAGGTTGTAACAGCCAGCGGTTATCAATTACAACCGGCTATTACCATTCCTGCTAATGCGCAGAGTATTAGTATTGGTGAAGACGGTACTGTCAGTGTGCTGGCAGGTGCGGCGGCCACACCGACCAACATCGGCAATATTCAAACTGTGGACTTTATCAATCCAACCGGTTTACAGGCGATAGGGGGTAATTTATTTCTCGAAACCGTAGCCAGCGGCTCACCGCAAACCGGCACACCCGGTTTAAGTGGATTAGGCCGATTGGCCAGTGGCGCATTGGAGAGTTCCAATGTGAATGTGGTGGAAGAGCTGGTTAATATGATTGAAACGCAGCGCGCGTATGAAATGAACTCGAAAGTTATTTCGACTACGGATGCGATGTTGCAGTATGTTAGTAATAATCTTTAATTAAGTAAAAAGATTAAAAGAAAACGCAAATTAACGCTAATAAACGCAAATCTAATGATGAATTAATTAATCGCTTACTTGTTCCAGTGCAACGCGGTATAACGAGTAAGAACAAATGTTCATTTGCGGACTCATGCAATTATCTGTCAGGTAGCACGTCATGAATATATACAGAATGGTTCTGCTGATTCCTCTCGTCGTTCTCACGGCTTGCGCCACCAACGAGCCGCATAAACTGAGTGACTGGCAACCGCAAGTACAGCCAGTGGCGCCACAGCCTGCTGTGTATGAAAACGGTTCCTTGTTTCAGGCGCGCAGCATTTCGCTATTTGAAGATGCCAAGCCGTTTCGGGTGGGCGATATCATTACTATTATGTTGGCCGAGAGCACCAAATCGAGTAAAAAAGCGGCAACCGATACCAAAAAAGACGAGGATGTGTCATTTAATGTGCCCAGTATATTGGGCGTCACGCCAACCCATAATGGCAACCCCTTATTGGCAGCGGATATAGAAGCAGATCGTGCATTTAAAGGTGAAGGCAGCAGCAGCCAGAGTAATAGTTTAAGTGGAGAAATTACCGTCACCGTGGTGGATATTCTGCCTAATGGAAATCTGATCGTTAAAGGCGAAAAATGGTTTACCCTGAATCAGGGCAAGGAATACATTCGTATCGCCGGTATTGTTCGGCCGCAGGATGTTTCGTCAAATAATGTGGTGCTTTCCACCAAGCTGGCCGATGCGCAAATTGGCTATAGTGG
>JANOOU010000370.1:0-6420 GCA_031421475.1 Gammaproteobacteria bacterium
ACTAATGACTTAAAGCCGGTAAAGACTGGGCGAGGATTTCGAACAAAGGAGCAACACAAAATCAAACCTTTAAGTCGAGATGAACAGGTGGCTGCTAGAGAAACGGCAATGGGGCCGGAGAATGATTCTCCTAAAATAATAAAAGGACCTTCGGCGGGGAGGGCGGCCCGTGCAATAGCCTCTAATTTAGAGTAACCCAATGGCTCGTTGGTGGGATATCGAACAACCTTCACGTTATAACTTGGCCCAAGGGCTGCAATGAAAGATTCATATAACGTTCCAGTTCCATCCATTCCAGGCAGAAGCACCAAAGTCATCATTGCCTTCTAACGGTTGAATTCACCGGAGATACGCGGCTTTATCGCGCAGCGGCCGGTGGAATGATTGGTTAGGTGTTTTCTTCATGGATTGTGTTGTTCTGATCGTATTCATCGCTCGAAGTAGCCGAGTCTATGAGATATTTAGAAAAAAGGATTCCAAGCCGTCCATCTTCGTGGTTGCGCGCAAGGTCACGTGTTGCAATGACAGTACGAACCATATCTTGATTCTTTGGGCTAAGACATGACAGCAAGTATGCGGTGAACGCCTCAACAGTCGCCACCTCGTCGTTGAGTCGAGGTAAGCCCACCGTTTCGCTGTCAACGGCAACTGTCCTTTGCCATAAGGATCGGTATTCTTTAAATACCGGAACATTACCGGAGAAGTAGACATCATTGAAACTTTGCTTTTCAGGAGAAACGTTCCCATGCAGGAGGTCATTTCGTTCATTGATCAGCGACTTATAGCGGCGGCAAGCATCGTGGGCATAGTCGACGGGACGTTCAAAACCAACGCAGTTGATGTGAAGACTCTTAATTCGAACATCAATAGGTTGTCGAATTACGTTGTCGTAGAGGCGTTGATCTTTCCTTATGTCTGTACGAACTAAGATGAAGATTAGGAGATTAACAAAGGCTTCTGCCAAAACAGGGAGCATTGAGCGCACGCCAAAGCAAAGACCGAAAGCTTTGTTGTAGTTAGCTGTAAGAGCATTCCAATTTTGCGAATTGCTAGCGAGAGTAAGGGATAAAGGTGAGTGTATGCACTCCCCCTGTGCCGGATTTAGATCAAGTGTGTTTACGTCTTTGAGCAATTGGTCAATCGCACGCTTTAGACGCCAGTATGGATTTACATACTCAGTCCAATGCTCCAACTGCTTTCGGACCTCTGACATAGCTTTTCCGTGGTTTGCGAAGTCCGCACGGATTTGGGCAATGAGGTCGTCTTTGGCAGATTCATTGAATGGGAAATCGCCGAGTAACCACACGTCAGTACGAAAGTTTCCGCCCCAGAAGGCTATGTGACCGTACTGGCATGACAAAGTCCAATCCCAGTGAATCAAGTTGTCCGAATGGTTGTTGCGAAGAAGATTCTGCGTTCCATTGGCGGATCCGAAACGCGCTGAAAAATAGCAATAGAGATCTACAGGACGAAGCTCGTTGACTATTGATATTGACTTGGCGGGCTGCGCAGTTTTTGTGCGTGCAAGCATGAATTCGATCAGCTCTCGCGTTGAGGGACAGATCAAGGATGAGACGAAATCATGCGGAAGACTCATAAACACCTAACGTACTTTAGACGGCACTGACTATAGAGCACAGTATCTCCTAATTCAATAAACCAATCATTCAATACCTGATTTCACCCGGGAATCTCTGAATAAGTCAGAGGCTCTTTGCAGCACCAGGATGTGCCGTCATTTTCAATCACGCCCGTAATTGAAAATGAAGCGCCTGAAAAATAAACAGGTAATAAAAATCACACAATATTTTTCGTGCTCTGAAAATGCCAGGATGGAATTATTCAGAGTCTTCCTAATGAAGTTATGATTAAGTCTCGTAGGGTGCCAAAACTCAACTTTGGGTGCAGCGCATCCGCCGATTACTCTGGTGGATGCGCTACGCTTATCCACCCTGCATTCATAATTTTTTTGACTTAATCAGAGTCTCCCTAGCAGCCTGTTGAAAAACTATCTGCGTTGCCGCTGCGGCGTTAAAAACTGGCTCAAAATGCTCATTTACTACGTGTAAACTCCGCTTTTTCGCCAGTTTTTGCCTTGCATCGGCGGCCTCGAATACGTTTTTCAACAAGCTGCTAACAATTGTCATTCACTTTTATTTTTTTCTTCGCTCAC
The DNA here is from genome assembly GCA_031421475.1 of Gammaproteobacteria bacterium. Classification (GTDB taxonomy): domain Bacteria; phylum Pseudomonadota; class Gammaproteobacteria; order SZUA-229; family SZUA-229; genus JACPVK01. The sequence goes on from JANOOU010000370.1 coordinate 2,174, forward strand.
TTTTATTTTTGCCGGGCGGTTCAACCAGTAACCTTGGTGGACATAACACGACCAGCCCCAGCGCAGCCATTTAATGAGTGCAAATGCCAGCCAGATTGACCACAGCAACATCAAAATACGATAGGCCGTAACCGGTACGGTGATCATCCAGGCTTGTGGCAATGTGCTGTTGTTGCGATCGCTGAACCAGTTGAGCAAATAGCTGCTGGATTGATTGCCTGTAATTTGCATATCTGGCGTGCCGAGTAATCCTTGTTGCACGGCAAACAGCAGTGTGGCCAACGCCAGTATTGTTAACAATAAAAGTCCGAGTTGCACCTGATTAAATTGTTTGGCGGATGTTGGCATGGTGGTTTGTCCGCGCCAGCGCAGGGCAAAAATCCACGCGACTACCAATACGGCTGCAGCGGGTGATGTAGTGCTCAGTCCAATGCCGAGTAAAACCCAATGTGGCCACGACAACGGTACATCTTTAATTCGGCTCAAACCGATTGCAAGAATAACAATCACACCCAGCACACCCCAGAACAACACCGCTGGCCCTAGCAATGGGCCGCCGGTGAATAATATCCAGCGTTGGTAACCGGGTGTAATGGAGATGCTGGTGTTCACATGTGGAACACCCAGATCCACGTCGGAGCTGACGAATTTCCCCCATCCCACTCCCCGGGGTTCACGCCATTTAATATTCGCTTGATGCGCGCCCGGTGTTAGCGGTAACGCCAGCACCCCCGCGGTGATGTGTAACGGCAAACTGTTGCCATCCATTTCCACGCTGAGTAATTCAGCCGTTGCAGGCAGGCGGATGTCGTGTTGTCCGCCGAGGCTGGTGCGTAAACTTAATTGCAATTCTGCGGTGGTGATATTTTCGCCCGGCGTGAGTGACAATTGGCTGCGATCGATGGTTAAGGTATTGCCCGGCACACCTTCCGGGCGGGTGATATTTAATGTCACACTTTCTTGCGGCCAGGGTTGCCATTCCGGTTGCCAGAATTGTCCTTCGCGCTGGTGATAAATAACCGGAATGCCTTCGTAGGTTACATGCCAGATCGGGCTGGCATTGAGCTGCCAGATTTCACGAAACATTTTGTTATCACTGGCTACCCATTGCAGTGATGCGGTTGGCGTGAGTGTGGAGCGCCAGCTGACCTCACGGCGGTTATCATTTAATGTGATCACCGCAAAACCTTTTTCAACCTTGATGCCTTCGCTGATAACGGATTCATTTTGGAGCAGGGGAATACGTAAAATCGCCGGCAGTGCGGTACCTGATTGGTATTGCACGGTGGTGTTCAGTGTCCAGTCGAGTGCCAATTCCAAATGCCGTGTAACCACCGCAAACACCGGTAAATCGGCCGTGGTGTTTTTGCCAGATTGAGTAGTTTGTTGCGTGACAATGCGGGTTAATGCAATCACGTTGATGGCGTTGTTGGAGGCATCCATGCCATCGGTAACCCAGCCGTTTGCCTGAATCTCGAAGGCGTGCGGTTTCAACATAAAATCCATTTTGATTTGATTGAGGTGAGACACCTTGCCTTCAATACTGATGCGATGGTTGCCGGGTGCAACACGTAACCACAAATATTGATCCTGGCGGCGAAATAATCCGGCTGCCGGTTGGCCATTCAGGCTGACCTGATTTGGTGTCCATTTCTGAATGGGTACGGGTAAAGGAATAGCCACGTCTTCTTTGGCGTGCACGCGCAAATCCAGTTTGAGTGTTTGACTATTAATTTGTATGGCCATGGATTCAATGCTGGCGCATTCCGGCAAACAGTCTTTGGGTTTGCTCAAATAGGTTTGCAAATCTTTTAATAATTTAGCAGAGGGATATTCCGCGAATGCCGGCGTGGGTAACGCCATACCGGCAACAATCAGCCCTGACATTAACGCACTGAAGGCAACAACCGGTGCATGCGATACCCGCGCTTTAAAAGAGGCAGTGAGCGCAGCCACATCCATTAAGCGCCAGGCCAGCAGGCCGATTAATACAATGCTGAGCAGATTAAACACGCGAAACATGAACGGTGACATCAGTATTAATTGCAGGCGCTGTTGTGCGTCCACCGGGCCATCCCAGTCAATGCGATAGCGTTGCCATTGCCAGTTGGGCAACCCCGGCCCGGTTTGGATAAGTGCATTGGGATCAATCTGCATCTGATTTTGGATATTGCCTTCGGGTTTAGACGTTACATCTTTTTTAAACCGGGATAATTTGGAATAGCTTTCATCGATCGATGATTCCATGGCTTCACTCATAGCAGCAGCGGGTGCCGGTGCGCTCAGTTCTTGTTCTGCAAACGGAGTTTGCTGCACCGTGTATTCCTGTTCCAGTTGTGGATACAGGGTGAAACGCAAATGGACTACGGCATACGCGAGCAACAACGTCACCAATGCCAGGGCTGTTATATTGCGATAGAGTTTGAGCCACCGTAACAAACGGCCTTCCGACAGGGTGCGTAACAGGGCGGTAGCCACTATTAAATTTAACCAGATATATTGCGGTGCCAGGGTTTCATGCCAGGTGATGGTGAGGGTGAACAAGGCCAGCACACCCCAGCCTTTGCCCCATAAACGCAATACCGCCATGCTGATAATCAGCACCATGAAAAAATCCAGTAATGTCCAACGATTCCACCAGTCATCCGCTGCATGGCCGCCGCGGACGTGAATCAACCTGTAACCCACCGGTAAATTTAATTCAGCGCTTACACTATTAAAGGTGTTGTCCCAGCCGCTGGCGGATATATCGTGAATGTTGTTTAACACGCGGCTGTCGGCTTGCATTGCGACATTGCCCTGGCGAATTTCCACGCCCTGCGCTTCCTGTTTTGGTAATCGCGTAATGAATTGCGGTTGTCCATCGAGCGTCACCTGGCCCAGTTTTAATTCCGGCTGTGCATTCAGCCGCCAGTGTTGTGACAGAGTGCCGTTGATGCTGTCTTTCACCGTGATACCGGCGCCATCAAAGTCGAGCCACAGCACGCGGTTTAAATTGAGTTGATCGGGTTCCGGATCGGGATTGCCGCGTTTTATTATTTGTATATCGAGATTGTCGCCCTGCGTCAGGCTGTACGCGGGCAGGGTTTTCCATTCTTCCGGTAATTGGGTTTGCGTGGGATCAATATTTTTTTGATTGGTGATTTTTACAGTGCGTAAATGGGATTGCTGATCAAACGCCCACACTTCCTGTTCTGGCCAAGGTTTTTCAAGGTGCGGTAACTGATAATGTTCCAGGCTGGTTAAATGCAGCGCTTCAATATCGATGATCCAGCGCCCGGGCCGCACCTGCACATACAACATTCCTTTTTGATCGATGCGTGCGGGTAGGCGGCTGTTAATGGCGGCAGGCGTAAAATTTTGTAACAACGCGCCAGCTAACTTCAGCTCGCGCGGCTGGCCGGAAACATCGAGTGCAATCGAGGTGGTGACATGCACCGGAATGCTATCGGTGATTTTGCGAAACACCTGAATGTTGAGGCGATTATTTTCCTGCGGTGCAACCAGGGATTCTTTCAGCCACAGCTGGCCATTGCGCAAATCCGGCTGCTCGATGCTGCGCTGGTTCAGTGTTAAAAATACCAGGCCGGAAGCTTCGGGTACTGTAATAAATTTAGGCAAGGCGGCCCAGGAAAATCGCCCTGCAACACGATGCGTCCCCGGGGGGAGGTACACCGCGGGGTGTCCGTTACGAAGAATAACAATCGCCGGTTTTTGATTCACTGTCACTTGCAGCGGCCATTGCCCGGCATCGCCCGGTAAATGAATCCAGGCATTTTGTTGCACCAGCCATTGCTGCACGAAACCGCCGCCGTTGCTGGTGATGTCGAATTTGAGCGTGGCCGGGTACGCACAAACATGTTCATTGGCATTGTAAAGAATGGCGCAGGATAATTCGGGCGTGTCGCGCAACACCCAGTCAGACCAGGCCGCTAATTCGCGCGGTGCCGGATTGTCTGTTGCAGCCATGGCGGTTGTAGCCATAGCGGTTAGAGCAAGGGCGGTTACAGTAAGGGCTGACTGAATGAGGCACATCAATCCAAATAATACGCGGGTGAGCATGGCAGGCTTCATAGTATTTCCAGATGGCAGGTTAAGATTTGTGCATAAAGTCGGGTTGACAATATCGTGCTGCAACAGGCCAGTACTTTAGCAGCGTGTGCATTGGGAAGCAGTAAAAAGATATTGCCAAAATTTCTACCGGCAGAACGCCATTATTTACTTCCCACTTTCCATCCAGTGCCTTA
>JANOOU010000371.1:0-12051 GCA_031421475.1 Gammaproteobacteria bacterium
AGGCGAGCATGGTGATTCCTGCTCGTTTTGTTTTTAGCCATTCGATAACGGCTAGTATTGGGATTTTTAAAAAATATTTCGTTTGCCAGCAGGCATTATAAAGCGTGAATACCCAATACAAACAGCGGTTATTACCCACCCTATTGCATGCCAGGCAGATATAAATATATAAAACCCGCCGGCTTGTATTAGTCTTAACAGGCCATACAATCATCTTCACGCATCATTGCCGGGCGGCTTTGGTCATGAAGAGAACTAGAACCAAATGGGGAATGAACATGTCATTTATGTCCGATAAAGATCAGGGCGCCTTGCAGACTCGGGCATTGAATCTGGTGCCAATGGTGGTCGAGCAGAGTGCACGCGGCGAGCGGGCTTACGATATTTATTCCCGGCTGTTAAAAGAACGTGTGATTTTCATAGTGGGTCCAGTGGAAGATTACATGGCGAATGTGGTGGTGGCGCAGCTGCTGTATCTCGAATCTGAAAACCCCGATAAAGACATATCGATTTACATTAATTCGCCTGGCGGTGTGGTGACATCCGGCCTGGCTATCTATGACACCATGCAATTTATCAAGCCGGATGTATCCACCTTGTGCATAGGTCAGGCGGCCAGTATGGGCGCCTTGCTGTTAGCGGGCGGTGCTGCGGGAAAACGTTATTGCCTGCCACATTCACGGGTAATGATCCATCAGCCTATGGGCGGGTTTCAGGGCCAGGCAACGGATATAGATATACATGCACGTGAAATCCTCAATATGCGCGAGCGTCTAAATACGATATTAGCCAAACATACCGGCCAGTCGATTGATAAAATAGGCAATGATACCGACCGTGATAACTTCATGGGCGCCGTGGATGCCAAAAAATATGGCCTGATAGATGAAGTACTGACTTCACGTACGATTCTGAAGCCTGAATAACGCGGTGGAACTATCAGCTTGTTGAAATATGTAGCGAGCACAGCCAAGCCAGACAAAAATGGCGAAAAAAGCGGCGTGTACACGGACTATGTGAGTATTTTTGAGCTATTTTTAACGCAGGTTGGGCAAGCGCACTCGTTTTTCAACAAGCGGCTAGTGCTATTCTAGGAACCACCCACAAAGTGTTAATACCATTGTTTTTGTATTCTTGAATAATGTTGTGAAATTGGGCATGGTTCGTAAAGGCGCAGTCAAAAGCAATGTATGCTCTGATTATCTTGCTACCCGGTCGGGCTCGGCACCAGACCTGATTACTATGAGGAAGCCCCATGAGTGGCGATAAACGTAATGATGAAGATTCGGGCAAATTGCTGTATTGCTCGTTCTGCGGCAAAAGCCAGCACGAAGTCAAAAAACTGATTGCCGGTCCTTCGGTATTTATTTGCGACGAATGCGTTGAATTATGTAATGACATTATTCGTGAAGAAATGCAGGATCAGGCTACCTCGTCTGTCAGCAAGCTGCCCAAGCCGCATGAAATCAAAGGTATACTCGATGACTATGTTATCGGCCAGGAACGCGCCAAGAAAGTGTTGGCGGTAGCGGTTTACAATCATTACAAGCGCCTGGAAGTCAAACATAAAAAAGACGAAGTCGAATTATCCAAGAGCAATATACTGCTGATCGGGCCAACCGGTTCAGGCAAAACATTGCTGGCACAGACGCTGGCGCGCATGTTGAACGTGCCGTTTACCATTGCAGATGCCACCACATTAACGGAAGCCGGTTATGTGGGCGAAGATGTTGAAAACATCATTCAAAAATTGTTACAAAAGTGCGAGTACGATGTTGAAAAAGCACAAACCGGTATTGTGTATATCGACGAAATCGACAAAATCTCCCGTAAATCTGACAACCCTTCCATTACGCGCGATGTGTCCGGTGAAGGTGTGCAGCAAGCCCTGCTGAAACTAATTGAAGGCACGATTGCATCGGTGCCACCACAAGGTGGTCGTAAACATCCCCAGCAGGAGTTTTTACAGGTCGATACATCTAATATTCTGTTTATTTGCGGCGGCGCCTTTGCCGGACTTGAGCAGGTTATCCGTAATCGCTCGGAAAAGAGCGGCATTGGATTTGGCGCTGAAGTGCGTGGCAAAGATAATCGAAAATCAACCGGTGATTTGTTAAGAGATCTCGAATCGGATGATTTGATACGTTTTGGATTGATCCCGGAATTTGTCGGTCGCTTACCTGTTGTGGCAACACTGGAAGAGCTTGATGTAGAAGCACTGATCACGATTTTGACCAAACCGAAGAATGCCCTGACCAAACAATATGAAAAAATGTTTGAGATGGAAAATTGCGAACTGGAATTCCGTGAAGATGCCTTAAAGGCTATCGCCTTGAAAGCCATGGAGCGTAAAACCGGTGCACGAGGTCTGCGTACCATATTGGAAAATACATTACTTGAGACCATGTACGAACTACCCTCCATGGAGAACGTCTCCAAAGTGGTGATTGATGGAGCTGTTATTCAGGGTGATGCCAAACCCTATTTGGTGTATGAGGGTGGGGAGTTCAAGCGTTCGGCATCCGCAAAGGATTGAAAACCGCGCTTAGGCGCGGTTTTTTCTAGGTAAGGTTTTGGTGTGTCTGCTTGAATTGATATTAATCGTCCCCATGTTCTGATCAGGCTTTTTGTACACGGTGCCAGTGCGCCGCCACCCCAGAGGTAATTAGCGTGTCGAACCCAGATAACGAAATTAAAGAATTAGAAGGCAATGGCCGCATTCCGGTATTACCATTACGTGATGTAGTGGTTTACCCGCATATGGTCATTCCCTTGTTTGTTGGCCGGGAAAAATCTATCCAGGCATTGGATACGGCTATGGCCAAAGACAAACAGATACTTCTGGTTGCACAAAAAAGCGCTGAAATTGACGATCCATCGATGCGTGATATTCACGATGTTGGAACCCTGTCGACAATTTTACAATTGTTAAAGTTACCCGATGGCACCATCAAGGTACTGGTCGAAGGTAACAAGCGTGCAAAAGTTATTGCAGTGTACGAAGATGAAGAATTTTTCACAGCAGATTTTTCTGTACTCGAAGACACGGGCATAGATCAGGTTCGTGAACTCGAAGTGCTGGCGCGTTCAATCATGGGTGTATTCGATCAATATGTGAAGCTGAATAAAAAAATCCCGCCTGAAATTCTGACCTCGCTTGCCGGAATTGATGACCCGGCCAGACTCTCTGACACCATTGCCGCTCACATGTCGCTCAAACTGGACGAGAAACAAAAAATTCTCAGTATTATTGATGTGCGTGAGCGCCTGGAATACTTGTTAAGCATGATTGAAGCGGAAATTGATTTGTTACAAATCGAAAAACGTATTCGCGGTCGTGTTAAACAACAAATGGAAAAAGGACAGCGCGAGTATTATCTGAACGAGCAAATGAAAGCAATTCAGAAAGAGTTAGGCGACATGGAAGATGCGCCGAATGAAATTGAAGAGATGCATAAAAAAATTGAAAAAGCCGGTATGACCAAAGAGGCGAAAAAGAAAGCCACGTCCGAGCTCAATAAATTAAAATCTATGTCACCTATGGCTGCCGAAGCGACTGTGGTGCGCAATTATATTGAAGCACTAACCGGTTGCCCATGGAAGAAAAGAAGCAAAGTTCGTAATGAGTTGGCGGAAGCTGAAAAGGTACTTGATGAAGATCATTATGGTCTGGAAAAGGTTAAAGAACGCATACTTGAATATCTCGCAGTACAGCAGCGCGTTAAAACCTTAAAAGGTCCCATTTTATGTCTGGTAGGGCCGCCGGGTGTGGGTAAAACATCGCTGGGTAAATCGATTGCGCGCGCAACCAACAGAAAATTTACACGTATGGCTTTGGGTGGTGTGCGTGATGAAGCGGAAATTCGCGGTCATCGTCGTACCTACATTGGCTCTATGCCGGGTAAGGTCATACAGAATCTGACCAAGGTGGGTACACGTAACCCACTCTTTTTGCTCGATGAAATTGACAAGATGGCGCAGGATTTTCGCGGTGATCCGGCTTCGGCATTACTTGAGGTTTTAGATCCAGAGCAGAATCACACCTTCAGTGATCATTATCTGGAAGTGGATTTTGATTTGTCTGAAGTCATGTTCATTGCCACATCCAATAGCATGAATATTCCGCCAGCATTACTGGATCGTATGGAAGTGATTCGTATACCGGGTTATACCGAAGACGAAAAACTTAATATCGCCAGGAAATATCTGTTACCCAAACAGATGCAAAATAATGGATTGAAAACGGGCGAAGCGAGTCTCGCTGATGAAGCCATACTGGACATTATTCGTTATTATACGCGTGAAGCCGGTGTGCGTAATCTGGAGCGTGAACTTGCAAAAATATGTCGCAAGATTGTTAAAGACGTATTGTTATTGCCAACAAATAAGAAGGTAAGTGTTTCCTCAAGTAATCTGGACAAATATCTCGGTGTGAAACGATTCCGTTACGGTATGGTCGAAGAGCGCGATCAGGTTGGCCAGGTAACCGGATTGGCATGGACAGAAGTGGGTGGAGAACTACTTAGCATTGAAGCTGTAACGATGGAAGGCAAGGGTAAGGCAACTTACACCGGCCAGTTAGGTGAGGTCATGCAGGAATCTATTCAAGCGGCCATGACAGTTGTGAGAAGTCGCGCGCAATCGCTGGGCTTAAAACCAGGATTCCATGAAGGCAAAGATATTCATATTCATGTACCAGAGGGTGCAACACCGAAGGATGGACCCAGCGCGGGTATAGGTATGTGCACGGCGATCGTTTCAGCACTCACAGGTATTCCGGTGAAAGCCAATGTTGCCATGACCGGCGAAATCACCTTGCGTGGCGAAGTGTTACCAATAGGCGGTCTTAAGGAAAAACTGCTGGCAGCACATCGGGGCGGTATTACTACAGTGATTATTCCTGAAGAGAACAGAAAGGATCTGGCTGAAATCCCGGCCACTGTACTTGCTAAACTGGATATTCGTCCGGCACGCTGGATTGATGATGTATTGGCAATTGCATTGCAATACGCACCGAAGCCCGCAGATGATTTGGAAAAACCTGCGGTAGACACCACCGCAAAAAAAGAGGGAGATGACACGGCCGATGGCTTGAGGCATCACTAATAAAATGGGTGTAGATCGGGCTAACAAGGATGTTGCCAATAAAATCAGTACTTACTTATTTGATGTCAGAGTAATAATTTATTTTACTGAAAATTATTTTAATGTTTAATTTTAAGTCCTATATCAACAATCCTTTGATTTTTATTGATATTTATTTCACACAATATTTATTTTTTTAGGAGTACTCTAACAGTTATTGACACTGTGCTTTTGTCACTGGTATAAATCGCGCAGCATTGATATTGTTGCAGAACCATACGCCACATTTCAATCCGATTTTAAATCAGGTAACAGGCTCGTCTCTCATTCATTTTGTGTGAGTTTCGGTAAAATCGGTTTTTCATATTCACCTAACAAACGACCAACAAGTAAGGATCTATAATGAACAAAGCAGAATTAATTGATGCCATTGCAGAAAACTCCAGTCTGTCAAAGGCAGATTCAAGCCGTGCTCTGGAAGCATTTATTCAGTCAGTCGGCGGCGCATTAAAAAATAACGATCAAGTGACGATTGTAGGTTTTGGTACGTTTCTGGTTCGCCCACGTGCTGCAAGAACTGGACGTAATCCGCAGACAGGCGCAGAAATCAAAATTGCAGCAACAAATGTTCCGGCATTTAAGCCTGGCAAAGCCCTTAAAGATACAGTAAACTAACGCGCTTTCTTGCAGCGGGTGATTAGCTCAGCTGGTAGAGCGTCGCCCTTACAAGGCGAATGTCGGGAGTTCGATCCTCTCATCACCCACCATGTGTTAATAGCCGATGATTTTTGTCGGTTGCGGAGCGGTAGTTCAGTTGGTTAGAATATCGGCCTGTCACGCCGGGGGTCGCGGGTTCGAGTCCCGTCCGCTCCGCCATTTTTTTAAAAAGCTCCTCCTGGGAGCTTTTTTTATGGGCATTTTCAGTTGTATTCGTTGACAAAACTCGGAATAATTCAACGCTATTTAATTTTTAAGGTACAGTGCTTTGATACAAAATGTATCTAGCAGCGTATCAGGTAAAGTATCCGGCACTTAGCTGTTTAATTAACAAATTCCTGGATTTAGAGGCCTCAAATGTTACAAGCAATTAATGATCGAAGTAAGGGTATAGTCGGCGGTATTATTGTTTTTTTCCTGTCGATTACATTTGCATCTTGGGGCATACAAGAATATTTGACAGGTAGTAAAGAAAAAAATGCCGCGTCGATTAATGGCACCGATATTTCAGTGCGTGAATACGAGGATGCGGTTGGCAAGCAGCGTCAGCGTTATCAGTCAATATTCGGCGCCAATATGCCTACGGATGCCGCGTTTGAGTCGAAAATGAAACAACAAGTTCTGGATCAGTTGGTGTTGCAGCGTGTTTTGAATCAGACCGTTGAATCAAATCACTATCGTATATCCAACAAAACCCTGGCTGAAAAGCTGCAAGCAATTGATGCCTTTAAAGTGGACGGTAAATTTTCTTCAGCAACTTACCAACAAACGCTGGCTGGCCAGGGAATGACATCGGCGGATTTTGAGCAGCTCTATCGTCGTGATTTGATGGCAGCACAGTTACAGAGCGGTATTGATAAGTCAGTAATATTGCCTGATAAAACCATACAGAGATATGACCAATTACAGAACCAGATCAGAAATGTTCATTATGTTGTATTTAATAATGCCAAAACGACATCTGAGATCGCGGTTACAGATGAAGACGTGCAGAGTTATTTTACGAAAAACCAGAGCAGGTATCAGCATCCTGAACAAGTCAGTATTTCTTATATAGAATTAAAGGCGGGTGAATTAACAGGCGGTCATATTAATGTTGAAGCTTCCATAGATGAAGAACAACTGCGCACTCAGTACAATGAATACGTTGCAGCTTTGTCCAGCAAGGAAGAACGCAAGGTCAGTCACATACTTGTCAAGGTTGATGCAACGGCTAATGCACAACTAAAAGATGAAGCTAAAAAGAAAATCACTAATATTCAAGAACAATTGAAGTCAGGCAAGGCTTTTGGGGAATTAGCAAAACAATATTCAGATGACACTTTGTCAGCCAAGCAAGGTGGTGATCTGGGCTGGATCAGTAAAGGTATGACAGACGCGGCCTTTGAGCAGAAATTGTTTACCATGAATAAAAAAGGTGATGTCTCGGATGTTGTGGAAACAACATTTGGATATCACATTATTCAACTTGATGAAATTAAATCAGCCAAGGCCGATACATTTGAAGCTAAAAAAGTTGAATTAATAAAAACGGCTCAACAACAGGAAATTGACAATCAGTTTTATGATAAATCAGAACGGCTGGCCACTCTGGTGTATGAAAATGACCAGGCACTACAGCCTGCTGCCGAGGCATTGGGGTTAAACATACAAAACACCGGGTTGTTTACCCAGGCAGGTGGCATAGGTGTGGCCGCCAATGAAGCAGTGCGCAAGGCGGTTTTTTCCGAGGCGGTTTTAAAGGAAGGCCGAAATTCTGAAGTGATTGAGCTGGCCAGAAATCACGTTTTGGTACTGCGCATTAATGAGCATCAGCCAGCAAAACCCATGACTCTGGAAGAAGTGAAGCCATTTGTTGTCATGGCTGTAAAAACGGAAAAAGCACAGCAGAAAATCATGGCTACAGGCTTGCAAGCTATGGCGGATGCTAAAGCGGGCAAGTCTTTGGACAGTATTGCCAAAGAATATCAGGGTGAGTTGATTAAACTGGGTGATATTAAACGTACCCATAGTGGCGCTGACGCGCGTGTAGTGCAAACAGCGTTTAGTATGTCCCGGCCTGCTTCGCAACAGGCTTCCTATGATACGGTTGAGATCCAAAACGGTATTGCACTGATAGCCGTGAATTCAATATCGAATACCCAAGATGTGTCACGTCCGGAAGAGCTGCTTGCAGCTGCCAGTTTACTGGAAGGCGATATAGCGGAACAGGAAATGACAGCAGTATTGAATTACCTGAAATCACAATCCGATATAGTGATGGCTACAGATCTTTTCTAGCAGCTTGTTGAAAACGTTTTCGAGGCCGCCGATATTTATGATTTATCAGTTGCATTGTTATTCAATGCCTTGAAGGTGATGTTGTCCATTATTAGTGGATGCAGTGGACATTGGGAGACTGGAAGGCGAAGACAACTTTTACTGGATGTATAAAAATCAGGAGGCGCAGTATAGCCGCCTCCTGTCAGCGTATTATTCAGCGTTATTCACCAGACCAACAATGTTATAACCGCTATCAACATACAATATTTCACCGGTAATGCCGCGTGCCAGATCCGAGCACAGGAAGGCCGATGCATTGCCCACTTCTTCAATGGTGACATTACGACGCAAAGGCGCATTCTTTTCAACGTGATCAAAAATTTTCTTGAAGCCACCGATACCGGCTGCAGCCAGGGTTTTAATGGGGCCAGCGGATACCGCGTTAACGCGAATATTTTCCGGGCCCAGATTGTGCGCCAGATAGCGTACATTGGCTTCAAGGCTGGCTTTGGCCAGACCCATGACGTTGTGGCCGGGAAAGGTACGTACCGCACCGAGATAACTGAGTGTGAGTATCGCGGCGTCATCACGGTTTTGCATCATGCGGCGACCGGCTTTGGCCAGCGCAGCAAGACTGTATGAACTGATATCGTGTGCCATTCTGAAACCGTCGCGGTTCAGGTTATCGAGATAATCACCTTCGAGCAATTCTTTGGGCGCGTAGGCAATGGAGTGCACCAGAATGTCGAATGATTCCCAGTAATCATCAAGATGTTCGAACACACCTTCAATTTCTTTGTCATCTTCTACATTACAGGGAATGACAATATCGGAGCCCAGCTGGCCGGCAAGTTTTTCAACGCGTTCCTTCAGGCGTTCATTTTGATAAGTGAATGCGAGCTCGGCCCCTTGACGCTGCATCGCCTGTGCTATGCCCCAGGCGATGGAGCGGTTACTAGCAATGCCGAGTATTAAGGCGCGTTTACCGGTTAAGAATCCCATGGGATGCTCCTATTCATTATCGTTGTAGGTATTGTATGCTACGGACTCTTATAATAACGATCAAGCCGAAGCAACTTGCGGACAAATGATATGCCGTTAACCTCAGGATTTCATCCCCTGGCTCTTGTTTTTTTTCTGGTGTCGCTGGTTGTTAGCGTGCCTGCTGCTGCCGATGCGTCCATGGCGATGGGATATAAACCAAAATACAGTGAAAATTTTAAACATTTTGATTATGTGAATGCAAACGCGCAAAAAGGCGGCAGCCTGATGTTATCGGCCTTTGGCACATTTGACAGTCTCAACCCCTATGTGCTCAAAGGTAATCCTGCCGAGGGCTTGTCGCTGGTATTTGAATCGCTGCTTGAAAAAAGTCTGGATGAACCGTTTAGTGTTTATGGCATGCTGGCAGAGGATATGCAACTGGCGAGCGATAAATTATCGGTGACATTTCATTTGAACCCCGCTGCAAAATTTTCCAATGGCCAGCCGGTGCTGGCTGAAGATGTGAAATTCTCATTTGACACCTTGATGAGTGACAAGGCGCATCCGCAATATCAATTTTATTATGCAGATGTGGTTCGGGCAGTGGTGTTGAATACGCACACGATTCGTTTTGATTTCAAACAAGTTAATGCCGAATTGCATTTGATCGTTGGTGATATAGAGGTGTTTTCCAAAACCTGGCTGCAGGGCAAGGATTTTGACAAAGTGACAGAAGACATTCCCATCAGCAGTGGACCTTATACTGTTGAGTCATTCGATTTGGGCAAACGCATTGTCTACAAGCGTAATCCGAACTACTGGGCGCGTAATTTGCCGGTGCGTCGTGGCATGTATAACTTTGATAAGGTCTCTTACAAATATTTTAAGGACCCGACCGTGGCTATGGAGGCCTTCAAGAGCGGCGAATTTGATTTTTTATATGAATTAAGTTCAAAAGCATGGGCGCGAGATCATGTTGGGCCCAGATATGATTCCGGCCAGATACTTAAAACAACGCTCTCACATAAAAACATCGCCGGTATGCAGGGTTTTGTATTTAACCTGCGGCGCGATCTGTTTAAAGATCAACGTGTACGCCAGGCGCTGAGCCTGGCATTTGATTTTGAATGGGCCAACAGCCACCTGTTTTATAACCAGTATGTACGCAATGACAGTTATTTCAGCAATAGTGAGCTGGCCGCCACCGGTATTCCACAAGGTGCGGAACTTAAATTACTGGAGCCCTATCGATCGCAATTGCCACCGGAATTATTTACAAAACCCTGGACGTTGCCGACATCACCCGATGCCGCTGCCTTGCGAAATAATCTCAAACAAGCCAAACAATTACTCACCGAAGCGGGCTGGCAGGTAAAAAATAATGTGCTAGTGAACCAGCAGGGACGTGCTTTTGAATTTGAATTTTTGTTGCAACAAAAAAGTTTTGAACGCGTATTAGCGCCCTATGCCCGTAATCTTAAAAAGTTGGGCATAGTTATAAATTACCGAACAGTGGATAGAGCTTTATACGAAAAACGTGTCAGAACCTTCGATTTCGACATGATGGTCATGGGTTTTGCACAATCCGCTTCACCTGGAAATGAGCAGCGCAATATGTTTCATTCTTCCACTGCGAACAAAGCCGGTTCAAACAACATACCGGGTATAGCACATCCGGTAGTTGACGCACTGGTTGAGAAAATTATTTTTGCTAAAGATCGTGAGCAGTTGGTGGTAGCTTGTCGCGCATTGGACAGAGTATTACTGCATCAAAATTATATAGTGCCCAACTGGTACATTAATACACATCGCGTTGCTTACAAAAATGTGTTTGTCATACCCGAAACCGTGCCCTTGTATTACACCCCGCAAACCTGGTTGTTAAAAACCTGGTCGATGCGAGACAAGCCAGGTATTAAAGGCAATTAACGTATATGGCGCAATATATTCTTAAACGATTGATACTGATGATTCCAACTTTGTTTGGCGTGATGCTGGTGACGTTTGTGGTGACACAATTTGTGCCGGGTGGCCCGGTAGAACAACTCGTAAGCCAGATGCAGGGGCGTGGCCATGTTGGTGAGGCCGGTGCAGCAAACAGTGGTTTATATCGGGGTGCCACCGGACTGGAAGCGGAGCAAATACAAAAACTCAACGCCTTGTATGGATTTGATAAGCCAGCTTACGAACGCTTTGGATTGATGATGGTCAATTACGCCACATTTAATTTTGGTGAAAGTTATTTCCATAACAAATCCGTTGTTGAACTGGTGGTTTCAAAATTACCGGTGTCTATCAGCCTGGGATTGTGGTCATTTTTTATTGTGTATTCCATCTCGATTCCACTCGGCATCGCCAAGGCGATACGCGACGGGAGTCAGTTCGATGTCATCACCAGTACAGCGGTGCTGATTGGTTACGCCATACCGGGTTTTGTGCTGGGTATAGTTCTACTGGTGTTGTTTGGCGGCGGTAGTTTCTTCTCATTATTTCCTCTCAGTGGTATAGCCTCTGATAATTGGCGCGAACTAGCCTGGTATGTCATTGTGCTCGATTACCTCTGGCATATGGTGTTACCCATCATTTGTGTAGTGATAGGCAGTTTTGCTGTCAACACCATGCTCACCAAAAACAGTTTCATTGAAGAAATTCGTAAACAATATGTGTTAACAGCACGCGCTAAAGGTTTGTCGGAGAATGCAGTGTTGTACAAACATGTGTTTAGAAATGCGGTGATCCCGCTGATTACCGGTTTTCCCGCAGCCTTTGTCATGTCATTTTTCGCCGGTAGTTTGTTGATCGAAACAATTTTTTCACTGGACGGACTGGGATTGTTGTCTTACGAATCAGTATTGATACGCGATTACCCTGTAGTTTTAGGCACGCTCTATTTCTTTACTCTGTTGGGATTGTTTGCAAAATTACTGGCTGATATAAGCTACGTATTGATCGATCCGCGCATTCAATTTGATTCGGTGGATGGAAAATAAAATGACAGTCATG
>JANOOU010000372.1:0-2340 GCA_031421475.1 Gammaproteobacteria bacterium
CCTCGGGCTGGGTATGATGCTGCTTGTGGTCTTGATCACGGTCTCCCTTGTGGCGCTGAGTCTCCATCTGAAGGATGAAAATATGTGGACGGTGCCGAAAAACATAGGAGCGAGCGTGCTTATCGCTGGGCTATTCGTCGCGTTGTTCATTGGACTAAAAAACGGGGGCGCCGCGTGTTTACAACACCTCACGCTTCGCCTCCTGCTCTGGCGCAACGGCTTCGCGCCCTGGCACTACGTCCGGTTTCTGGACTATGCCGCAGAGCGCATTTTTTTACGCAAGGTCGGTGGTGGGTATATCTTTATCCACCCAATGCTGTTGGAGTATTTTGCGGCTTTATACCCATCGTGTTCAGACCGGAAACATAAGTAACAAATGTGCGGACATGGGTGACAGTTTAAGGTGCGGGTTTATCCTCGTGCAAGTTAATACAACCAAAGCGATGCGGGCAGAAAAACAGATTATAAACACCGTCATGATCCCTGCCGTTATGAAACACGAAAAGTTGAAGTGTTTGCTAATGGAAAATTTGGTTACGCTTCAAAAATTAAAGCTACATCAGAAACTCGATTGGGTATCACACCGGTCCCGGTCTTGAGTGAAATTCGTAGCCTGCCAGAATTTGATATCAAAGAAATCACCAAACAAGAATTTGAAGCCAAATAGAAATTAGCAACAAAAAAATGAACATTGCTTATTTAGTGGGTGATGCCACAGCACCAAAAACGGAAGGTAAAAAAGTTATTGTTCACATTTGTAATGATCTTGGTAAATGGGGCAGGGGTTTTGTGTTGGCGATTAGTAAACGGTGGAAAATGCCTGAAGAAATTTACAGACACTCTTTTGCTGAGGTTGACAAACCAGTATTGGGTGATGTGCAATTTATTTCTGTGGAACACGATATTATCATTGCAAATATTATCGGACAAAAAGGCGTTCGTTCACTGCGTGATATAAAGTCGCCCTCACCCATTCGTTACAATACTATTCGGCAAGGATTGATGGTTATTGCAGACTACGCGCTGGAAAATAATGCCTCCGTGCATATGCCACGAATTGGTTGTGGTTTGGCGGGTGGAAGCTGGGAAGAAATAGAACTCATCATCACTGACACACTCCTTAAAAAAAATATTGTGACCAACGTATATGATTTTAAATAGCGCTGTAAATGCGACGATTTGTGGTTTTGTATAAGAGTCTTGAATATACTCAAGTCATAATTGAGCGAGGTGAATTTATGGATTACCACAGTATCATCACTCTTGAGCCCGGCAAACGCGGTGGCAAACCGTGCATTCGTGGCTTGCGTATTACCGTTTATGATGTGTTGAGCTGGCTGGCTTCAGGCATGACAACCGACGAGATTCTGACGGATTTCCCTGAGCTGACAGCTGGCGACATTGTCGCCTGTCTTTCATTCGCGGCGGATCGTGAACATAAGCTCACCAGTATCTGTGTGGCATGAATTTGCCAACCCTGCGAAACTAACAGCAAAAAGAAGAAAGTAAAAGCTTGGTTCAGTACCGTAGCCCGGATACAGTAAAGCGGCATTCGGGATAACCCGGATTTCACTTCGTTACATCCGGGTTATTTCGCTGCATTGCATTCAGGCTACTTGTCGGCTTATGATGAAATCAGACTGAGACCCCCCATTTAATGACAAGCGTCATAAGACATTAGGTGATGACATGAATACAAAAGAACTCATTGATCAAGTCGTTTCACTTCCGGTGGAAGAGCGCGCTTTGGTAGTCGATTCATTACTTCGTAGCCTCAACCAGCCAGAATCCGATATGGATAAAAAATGGATGATCGTGGCGCATAGGCGGCTTATGGAAATGCGAACGGGCACATCAGCTCCCGTGCCAGGCGACGAAGTATTTGAAAGAATATGGAAAAAATTTAACAAATGAACCATGCATTTCACCCGGAAGCAGAGGCCGAGTTAAATCAAGCAATCGATCATTACGAGGAAATAGAGCCGGGGCTTGGATATGATTTTGTACTTGAAATTTATTCAACCATTCAGCGCTCAGTCATTTTTCCCAAAGCATGGCCTGTCGTTGAAGGTGAAATTAGACGATCTTTAACCAGGCGTTTTCCCTACGGAATTTTGTACACCGAGGAACAGGCAAGCATTTATATTGTTGCCGTTATGAATTTGCATCGACATCCTGATTATTGGAAACATAGGAAGTAGCCTGTCGTCGATAGCTGATGTTATAACGCACGACTTGACCCTATTGATTCTTTAAAACAAAATAATCATTACTGGCCAACACGCGAAATATTTTTAGATGGCAGGGAGTTATAGTTTCGTAGGGTGGGCAATGCCCACC
>JANOOU010000373.1:0-6220 GCA_031421475.1 Gammaproteobacteria bacterium
GGCCGGTGCGGGTGTATTGAGTGGCTACACCGACGATGATTACACCGTGCAGGGTGTACGCATCGCCGCCGATGCGGCGGCATTGTATCGAGCGGCACACCTGATCGTAAAAGTAAAAGAGCCTCTCGCCGGTGATTTACAACATCTGCAAAAAACACACACCTTGTTTTGCTATCTGCATTTAGCCGCCAATACCACTCTGGCCAAACAACTCTGCCAGATTGGCTTGACGGCGGTGGCATTTGAAATGGTAACCGACCCGCATGGTCAGCTGCCTCTGCTGGCGCCCATGAGTGATATTGCCGGACGTTTGTCGGTACAGATTGGAACGCATTTATTGCATAGCCCGCAGGGTGGGCGCGGCCTGATGCTGGGTGGTTTGGCATTAACGGAACGTGGCCGTGTTGTCGTGTTAGGTGCCGGGCGCGCAGGGGGCGCCGCTGCACGTTTGGCGAGTGATCTGGGTGCGCGCGTCACGGTGTTCGATAAAATCCCGGCGCGCCTGGAATCCTTGCACCACTATTCAGCCAATATTGCAGCGCTCTATGCCTACCACCACAGCATTGCCGAAGCCGTTGCCAAAGCGGATTTGTTGATTGGTGCCGTTTTATTACCGGGCCTGCATGCACCGCGCATTGTTACCACAGACATGGTGAAAACCATGCAGACGGGCAGTGTAGTGATCGATATTTCGGTAGACCAGGGCGGCTGTGTCGAAACCATACGCGCCACCGATTACGCCAACCCTACCTATGTGCAACACGGCGTGGTGCATTTTGGTGTGACCAATATGCCGGGGGCCGTACCCCGTACTTCATCACAGGCCTTATCAGCGGTGATTACACCCTATGTACAACGTATGGCCACCGCCGGTTGGGCACTGGAAAAAGATTTGCAAAACGGTATAAATATCCGCGATGGCAAAATTGATAATCCGTTGATTGAGCAGGCGTTGGCGTAGGGCGCAATCATTATTGCGCCGGATGTTTGCGGCTGCGGTAAATTGATCGTGTGGTGAAGGGATGGATGGTGTAATACGCTGCGCTATTACAGGGCACCTCTAAAAATGCACTTTTTCCGCGATGGCCGCGTCACCGATTTTTGCTCCTGCAAAATCGGCATACAATACATCCTGTATATAACCTCCGTGCTCGAATCCTCATGTATGACTTATACACTGCGGTTCTCCGCGCGGTGCTTCCTTGCCCTCACGAAAAAATTACTATTTTTAGAGGCGCCCTACACCCTACGCTGATTGCTCCTTACGGTTTTTCCACTTTGAAATCGCAAATCTTTTTGCTGCGTTTGATGAATTGAAGGTCAAAGGTTTTGAGGCATTCCTGATTCTGGCTCAATGCCAGGTGCCAGGCATCAGCAAAATCGAGTCCAGCTTCATGCCAGGAAATGACCTGTGCCACCAGGCGTCCATTATTGAGGCTGACATTTTTTAAACCGAATACCATTCTGAACGCATTGCATATCGTGTCGGGTTGCAGCTCGTAGGCATATCGCAATACCCACTCGGTTTCCAGTATCACGGTGTCGGCTATGAAAATGTCTTCACTGGAAAACAGTTTGTGGCTGGTTTTGTACTGGGCCTGGTTATCGTGGGTTAGCAGGCGCACCAGCACATTGGTATCAATTGCTATCACGCCATTGCTTCCTTGTGCCTTGTTTTACGGCGTGTTCGATTTCGGCATCGGACTTTGCAGACACATGATTTTTTAGCAGGCCAGCCACATTGTTGAGGGTGGTAACGGGAAACGGGATTTTGGGTTTTAGCAGGATGCCATCACCGGTATCAATGACAACCAGTTCCAGCCCGGCTTCCCAGTGGTGGGTTTTGCGCACTACTTTCGGAATAATGACTTGTCCCTTGCTGGACAGTTTGGTGATTTCCATGATTCGCTCCCGGTAAGACAAAGGTAAGACTATATTTCAGGCTCAACGATGTCAATGCGGTGTCGTGCTACATGGAGCAGGGGAGAGGGGAAAACAAGTCCGCATTGGTGGACGCAAGCTTTTAATCGGTAGTGCGTGCGGTTTGCATCCTCCCCTGGCGCCGCGCTCAGGTATAATCCCTTCCATTCAAAAATGCCCAAGGAAACCGCGTGTCCCAGGCTCGAAGCACCCGTGATACACCTTCCCGATTCGCCGGTCTTACCATTCATGTCAGTCGTGGCCTGCGCGAGGCGGGCTTGTTGGTGTTGTTAGCACTGTCTGCGTTTTTGTTTGCGGCCTTGTTCACCTATAACGCCAATGATCCAGGCTGGTCGTATGTGGGCCCGCGCGATGTGGTGCTCAACGCCACGGGCGCCGTCGGCGCCTGGTTTGCCGATGTGTTGTTCTCGTTACTGGGTTATCTGGCATTTTTATTCCCGGTAATGATCGCGTTGAGTGGCTGGCTGGTATTGCGCGGCCGCAAGGATGAAGAAATTAATCAGCGTTATATTGCCGTACGCTGGGGCGGATTTTTTCTCACCCTGGCCGCGGGTTGTGCGCTGGCCAGTTTGCACTTTGCCCTGACTCCCGGCGCACTGCCGGTCGATGGCGGCGGAATTTTTGGTCGCTGGCTGGGTGATGGGCTGGCCTCGGGTTTGGGATTACTGGGTTCCAGTTTGTTATTGCTGGCAGTGTTTCTGGCGGGCGTGACATTATTTACCGGTTTATCGTGGCTGGGGGTGATGGATATAGTGGGTGTCGGCGCACTCGCGGCTTATGAATGGATACGTGGGCGTATTCAACAGCGTATTGAATTGCATCAGGATAAACAGGAAGGCGAGCAGGCGCGCAACCAGCGCGAAGCCGCCGGTAAAATCGATCAGAAAAAACAGGAAACCCGCAAGGTGCCGGTACGGATTGAACCGGTGATTAAAAAAGTGGAAATTTCGGAACGCCACACTAAAGAAAAACAAATCAGTTTATTCGATGATTTGCCTGCCACTTCGCCCGGTTTACCGCCGTTACGTTTACTCGATGAAGCCGTGAAATCCGATAAGGGGCTTTCAACCGAAGCCCTCGAAGCCCTGTCACGTTTGCTGGAAATAAAATTACGCGATTTCAATATTGAAGTGGAAGTGGTGGCGGTGCATCCCGGCCCGGTGATTACCCGTTTTGAATTGCAACCGGCAGCCGGTGTGAAGGCCAGTAAAATTACCGCGCTGTCAAAAGATCTGGCGCGTTCGCTTTCAGTGGTGAGTGTGCGCGTGGTAGAAGTGATACCGGGTAAAACCTATGTCGGCCTGGAAATTCCGAACGAACACCGCGAGATGGTGTCGTTATCCGAAATTCTCATGTCAAAAGCCTACGACAAATCGTCATCACCCCTCACGGTTGCATTGGGAAAAGATATTTCCGGTAATCCGATGGTGGCGGATCTGGCGCGTATGCCGCATTTACTGGTGGCCGGCACCACCGGTTCGGGTAAATCGGTGGGCATTAACGCCATGTTAATGAGTTTGTTATACAAAAGCACACCGCACGATGTGCGTTTGATTTTGATTGATCCCAAAATGCTGGAACTGAATATTTACGATGACATTCCACATTTGCTAACACCGGTGGTTACAGACATGAGTGAAGCCGCCAACGCCCTGCGCTGGTGTGTGGGCGAAATGGAAAATCGCTACAAACTCATGGCGGCACTGGGCGTGCGCAATATCACCGGTTACAACCGCAAGGTGCAGGATGCGATTGATGCCGGTAAACCTATTCCCGATCCTTTATTCAAACCGGAAAATCATATTGGCGAAAACCCGCAGCCCGATAATTTAGGGCATCTGCCTTATATTGTGATCATTGTTGATGAGTTTGCTGACCTGGTGATGGTGGTGGGCAAAAAAATTGAAGAACTCATCGCGCGGCTGGCACAAAAAGCGCGCGCCTCCGGTATTCATTTAATTGTTGCTACGCAACGGCCCTCGGTGGATGTGATTACCGGATTAATTAAAGCCAATATTCCTACGCGTATTGCGTTTCAGGTTTCATCCAAAGTGGATTCACGCACTATTCTTGATCAAATGGGCGCCGAGCAATTACTGGGTCATGGTGATATGTTGTACCTCTCTGGAGGCACCAGTATCCCCGATCGTGTGCACGGCGCCTTTGTAGCCGACCACGAAGTACACAATGTAGTGAATTATCTAAAGCAGCAGGGCCGCCCCAATTACATTGAACATATTTTGCGCGACAGTAGCGGCAGCGTGCTCCTGCCCGGCGAATCATCATCCTATGAAGCGAGCGATGACATCGATGCCTTGTATGATGAAGCTGTGAAAATTGTCACCGAAAGCGGCAAGGCCTCTATTTCTTATGTGCAGCGTCGCTTAAAAATTGGTTACAACCGTGCGGCACGCATGGTTGAAGAAATGGAAGCGGCGGGTGTGGTGAGTGCGGTGCAACACAACGGCCAGCGCGAAGTGCTGGCACCACCACCGCCTGAGTATTGAAATCCTCTATTAGATAAAATGAAAGCAATCTAAAAGAAAACGCAAATGAACGCAAATGTTTTTTTGGGTTTGTTTTTTGTAGGTTGGCCTTTAGGCTAACGCTTTGTTCAAGGTAAGAAAGAACATGAACATCGTGAGATATATGAAAATCATTATTAAATTAATTGGTCTGGTTATGTTATTCCCTGCACTGGCTTATGCTGATCAAGGCAGGCAGTCGCTGGATACCTTTCTCGCCAATACGCAAACCATCGAAGCCCGCTTCCAGCAAAAATTGCTGGATAACAAAGGCATTTTGTTGCAGCAATCGGCGGGTCAATTTACCCTGAAGCGCCCCGGTAAATTTATCTGGGATTATCGTTTGCCGTACCCACAGAAAATTGTTTCCAACGGTAAAAAAATCTGGGTATTTGATTCCGAGCTGGAGCAGGTCAGTATAAAGCAATACAGCGAAATGCTCAGCGGTGCACCCGTGGCCTTGCTGGATCAGCGAAAAAAAATCGAAGATGATTTTGTAATAACGGATGCAGGCATCGTGCAAGGTCAGAATTGGGTTAAACTGAAACCGCGTTCCGCGGATAGCGAGTTTCTTGAAATCCATGTAGGTATGGCTAATGGCAATTTAAAATCCATGCGTCTGATGGATAGTTTTGGTCAAACCACCAGTATTGAATTTGAACAAATGCAAACCAATGTACCGCTTGAAGATTCACTGTTTGAGTTTAAACCGCCGGCTGGGGTGGATGTTATCGGGCAATAAGCTGACATAGGATTGCGATTGAATATTCTTTGGCCACCTAATCATGTCAAATCCTGATCAAAAATTTCATCCACTCGCCGATCGTATGCGGCCAACATCGCTGGATGATTACATCGGCCAGCAACATATACTTGGAAAAGACAAACCGCTCGCCAAAGCCATACGCTCTGGACGTTTGCATTCCATGTTGTTCTGGGGGCCACCGGGTACAGGTAAAACCACACTGGCGCGTTTGATTGCCAATTATGCCCAGGCGCAGTTTATAAATATTTCGGCGGTGTTATCCGGCGTTAAAGACATACGCGCTTCGATTGAGCAGGCGCATCAATATTCTGCCTTGCATAATAAGCCCACCATTTTATTTGTGGATGAAGTGCACCGCTTTAACAAGGCGCAACAGGATGCATTTTTACCCTTCGTTGAAGATGGCACCGTGTGTTTTATTGGCGCCACCACAGAAAATCCCTCTTTTGAATTAAACAATGCCTTGCTGTCGCGGTGCAAAACGTATGTATTGAAACGGTTAGCAGATGACGATCTGGTGAATTTATTAACACGAGCCTTGTTTGATCGTGAAAAAGGCCTGGGCCATGAAACGGTTGAAATCACGGATGATTTATTACAACACATGGCGCGTATGGCCGATGGCGACGCGCGGCGTGCTCTTGGATTTTTAGAGATAGCGGTTGATCTGGCTGACGAAGTGAATAGTGTAAAAATTATTACACGGGATGTCATTGAAAACGTCACCGCACAAACCTTGCGCCGCTTTGATAAGGGTGGTGATTATTTCTACGACCAGATTTCCGCCATGCATAAATCGGTGCGCGGCAGTAATCCCGATGCTGCACTGTACTGGATGTGTCGCATGCTCGATGGTGGTTGCGACCCTTTATACATTGCGCGCCGGGTGGTGCGCATGGCATCAGAAGATATAGGCAATGCCGATCCTCGCGGCTTGCAGCTGGCACTGCAAGCCTGGGATGTCTACGAACGCCTGGGTAGCCCGGAA
>JANOOU010000374.1:0-1926 GCA_031421475.1 Gammaproteobacteria bacterium
GCATGGATAGCATGGGCTGACTTCATTACCTCCCTTGGTCAAACCTATAGTTCCAGTCTGAACAGTGCACTCCCATGAGCGGGGCTTCCACTGTTGTTATGAGAAACCTGTTATTTGGTGTGTCTGGAGAAGCCATTTCCGGTGCGCTAAATTTCATTACTCTGGTTTTGATAGCACGTTCACTGGGCACAGCAGAGTTCGGTAATTTTTCCTACATACTTGCCTTCGTGGGCATCTTCCAATTGTTAGCAGACATGGGATTAACCAATACTCTGGTTCGGGAAATTGCGCGTGAGCGTGAGCGTGTAGCAGAAATTGTCGGGGCCTTGCGTCCACTGGCCTGGGTATCATCGTTAGTAATATTTTTGGTGATTGCTGCGCTCGGTTGGCCGCTGTCTGCCAATACAAATATTTACCAGGCGACACTATTACTGGGGCTGGCCGTACTCGCAACCTTTCATTCGTTTTCTTATGCATGTGTATGCCGCGCTTTTGAAGAAATGGGTTTTAACGCTGCCGGTAACGTTACACACAAGTTACTGCAAATTGCTCTGGTCATGCTGGCTCTACATTTAAATACTGGTGTAGTTGGCGTAGCCGCAGCCATGTTGGCCGCTAATATTTACCAGTGGATTTTTTTCAGAATAGTTGTTCGCAAACGCTATGTGCCCAATCTGCGCTGGCGTGTTGATTTCATGTACTGGCGCTATTTACTCGTTGAAGCAATTCCCGTGGGTATCGCCATGGTATTCCGACGCGCAAACCAGCAAGTGGGCACCTTGGTTTTGGCTGCATTATCAACCAGTACATCGGTTGGCTTATTCAGTGCCGCCTATAAAATCATACAAATGATCGACATGATTCCGTTTACACTTTCATTACCTTTTTTCCCGCACATTTCCCGGCTTGCACGCGAATCTCCCGCACAACTGTTTACGCTACTCGAACGCGTGTGGCGATTGTTTATGATCATCGCTGCGCCCATTGCGATCTGGTTATTCGTTATGGCGCCACGGTTAATCGAATTGATGTTTGGTGAAAGTTATAGCGCCGCCACATCAACCTTGCGGGTTTTAACGTTTACAGTACTGATACTGTTTATTACAGCCCTGTATGCCTACCTTTTTCTGGCGTTGCAGCGCCAACGCTTTTACACCATTAGCTCGGGCCTGTGCCTCGCTGTCAATATTTTATCCGGCATTGTATTGATTCCGTATTTCAATCATTTAGGCGCTGCCATGGCCGCTTTGGCGGGTGAGATCATTTTCTGTCTCAGCGGCGCCTGGATGCTTTATGGGCTCGGTTTGCGTCTGAGTATCCTGCGCGTTATTGTTGCACCGATGTTACTGGCCGTGGTGGTGATGCCTCTGCTTTATTGGGCTTTGTCGGCATCTATTTTAACCGCCATTCTGTACTCCCTGCTCTATGTTTTGTTGTACCTGATACTGGTGGTTCTAACCCAAACTTTACGGCGAGACGAACGCGTCTTTCTCATTTCATTTTTTCTCAGGCGTGCTGCAGCCGCCACAAAAACATGATTAAAGATCGTCAACATTATGTCCTGCTGGCCGGCATTACTTGTGTCATTGTGGGCAGTACGCTGGGAGTTTGGATTGACTACCCCCTCTCTAATTCAGTGCGGGGTCTGGATTGGCGTATGCAGGATGCCATTGTATGGCGAAATTTTTTAGCGCTACCGTTCCTTGGATTTTTTATAGCCGCTTTAACCTTGTTGCTGACGGGTTGGAAACCTATCGGCAGCTTGCTGTTGTCGGTAGCGATAGTCGCGCTGCTAACCGTACCGGCATTAATCTGGTTGCTGGATTCAAGCTGGATAACAACGTACATAAATGACATTGTTCAGTATGAACAGATTCAGTTTATTGTGCTATTTCTGGGTGGCACTCCCAACGCGGGTTATGGCAC
>JANOOU010000375.1:0-2283 GCA_031421475.1 Gammaproteobacteria bacterium
TAAAGCACCAATGCGAATACCGATCACAAATTACTGTTTGAAACAGTATTGTGATCGGATTGGAGAGATGGTATCTACGACTAATATGGGCTGAAAACCCCCAGATTATTTGCATGGCTTGATATTGCGTTGCGGTTCGCACGTTCATAAAAATATCGCGGGCATGGCCCGCTTCTACAGTGTTTTGTCCTTAAGTAAGTGCCATTCAAGTCTGAGCCCAGTGCCATTAAGTTAAGCTGGCATTCCCCCGGCAATCCCTGCCGGGGCAGGCTCTGCCGAGACGACGACGTATTCTTGACTTTAAATACACTCAATGGCTTCGACAATATGCCCGGGATAATTCGGAACTCGCAAAATATTAATCTTGCTCATACCGCTTCCGCTTCATTACGGACGCATGAATACCTACTCCACCGTTACCGACTTCGCCAGATTTCTCGGCTGATCCACGTCGGTGCCTTTGCGTACAGCCACGTGATAGGCCAAAAGCTGCAACGGTATTGAATAAAGTATGGGTGCCACTTCGGGATCTATTGCGGGCAGCTTGATCACATGACAGGCCGCACCCAGGTCGTCCATGTCTATGCGTTCATCGGCGAACACATAGACCTGACCATTACGTGCCAGTACTTCCTGCAAATTGGATTTGAGCTTGTCTTGCAAGCCATCTTTCGGCATCACCGCGATGATCGGCATTTCGGGGACGACCAGCGCCAGTGGGCCGTGTTTGAGTTCACCGGCGGCATAGGCTTCGGCGTGGATATAGGAGATTTCCTTGAGCTTCAATGCGCCTTCCATAGCGATGGGGTATTGCACGCCACGGCCCAGGAACAGGGCGTTATGGGTATCCTTGAAATGTTCTGACCAGGCTTCAACATCTGTGCCTTGCAGCAGCTTGTCGATCAGGGTCGGCAAGCGCATGAGGTTCTCAACAATGCGCTGCTCCAGCGCCGTGCTCAAACCATTACGGCGGCCCAGCACCAGTGTTAGCAACATCAAACCATAAAGTTGCGTCGTAAAGGCTTTAGTTGAAGCCACGCCAATTTCCGGCCCGGCGCGTGTCATCAGCACCAGTTTGGATTCGCGTATCAGCGAACTTTCGGGCACGTTACATATGGAAAGTGAATACGGCGTTTTGTCCTGCAAGTTGCGCAAGGCCGCGAGGGTGTCGGCGGTTTCGCCAGATTGTGAAATAGTCACCACCAACGTGTCACCGGTGACCACCGGGTCGCGATAACGAAACTCGGAAGCCACTTCTACGTTACACGGGATCTTCGCCAGTGACTCCAGCCAGTAACGCGCCACCATACCGGCATGATAGGACGTGCCGCAGGCAATAATCTGCACCCGTTTAACCTTGTCAAATACGTCGGCGGCACCGGCACCAAACGCATTATCCAACGCGTGGCCCGCGTGAACACGGCCCTGCAGGGATTCGCCCAGCACGGTGGGTTGTTCGTAAATTTCTTTGAGCATGTAGTGGCGGAATTCGCCACGGCTGACAGCATCGGCGGTTAATTCCGACGTGCGAATTTCGCGCTCAACCTGATTGCCCTTGCGATCATAAATGACCAGTGATTCGCGGCGAATATCGGCGACATCGCCTTCTTCGAGGAAAATAAAACGTTGCGTAACCGGCAACAGAGCGGTGACATCGGATGCAATAAAATATTCGCCAAAACCAATGCCAATCACCAACGGACTGCCGCTGCGGGTGGCAATCAGGCGGGCGGGATTATCGGTAGACATCACACCCAGTGCATAAGCCCCTTCAAAATCGGCGATGGCTCGGGTAACAGCCAGCAACAGGTCATGGCCCTGTTTGATGTAAAACTCTACCTGGTGCACCACCACTTCGGTATCGGTTTCAGACGTGAACTTATAGCCCTGCGCCTTTTGTTTTTGGCGCAACGCGGCGTGGTTTTCGATAATGCCGTTATGCACCACGGCTACTTGGTTATTGCAAATGTGCGGATGGGCGTTGCGTTCGGCAGGTTCGCCATGGGTGGCCCAGCGGGTATGGGCAATACCGGTATAACCCTTGAGTGGGTGCTTGCTAATCGCTTCAGACAAGTTTTCGACTTTGCCCAGGCGGCGTAGACGCTCAAGGCTACCGACATCGTTAATCACGGCCACACCCGCCGAGTCATAGCCGCGGTATTCAAGCCGGCGCAGGCCTTCGAGCAGGATCGGGGTTACATTACGTTCGGCGACTGCGCCTACAATTCCACACATGGCTCATATCCTTAACGGTTAACAATGGTGGCTATGATTCCAGAGCCC
>JANOOU010000376.1:0-8297 GCA_031421475.1 Gammaproteobacteria bacterium
CTCTCCCGCTTGCGGGAGAGGGCTGGATTCAGGGAAGCAAACACTCGAACTCTGGCTATCCAGGCCTTTCCTTAACTATCCTCTTCAAGGGGGTAGTTTGGTGAAATATCCAGGCTAGGTGTAGTTCAGCTTTTGTTCTCTAAATTAATTGAATGGATTACGTCCCTTGGCTCTTCCAGCACGTGGTGATACAAGCCAGGAGACAGCAGTAAGGCCTGATGGTGTGCTTCAGCATCAAGCTGCGTATTTAGATTAAATACTTTGCGATGACGATGTAATACTACGTATGCAGTATTCGTATTAATCAAATAGGGAAGACAATGCTCACTGTGAGCTGGAGAGAAATTCAAACCGGTTCGTAGAATCCGTGTTTGATGGCGTAAGCAGTAATTTCGGCGGCGTTGTGCAAGCCCAGTTTGTCCATTAAATTTTGGCGGTGTTTGCGTATGGTTAAAACGCTGCGATAAAGTTGGGTGGCGATGGCTTCGTTATTCATGCCGCGTGCGATCATGGCAAGAATTTCCTGTTCGCGTGGTGTAATCGATTGTTCATTTGATTGATGAAATGATTGTTCATGTTCAAACAGGGCAGCGATGCTACTGCTGATGTATTGGCCACCGCCGAGGACAATGTGTATGGCGTGTAGAAATTCGGTGCTGTCTTCGTGTTTGAGTACGTAAGCATCCGCGCCTGCGGCAAGGGCTTGACGCACGGAGTCAGGCTGTAGACTGCCTGTTAGTACCACGATTTTGAGTGAGCTTGCCTGAGCCTTGAGTCGTGTCGTAATGTGTGTGCCGTGGCAACCGGGTAGATCAAGATCAAGCAGCAGCAAATCGGGTTGCAGTGATTGCACCATGGATTCCACCCTGGCACCGTCACCGGTTTCCGCTATAACTTCAAAGTCAGGTTCGGTTGCCAAAAACATTTTGAGGCCTTGCCTGACGAGTACGTGATCTTCAGCGAGTAATATTTTTATCATGTTTGTGAGCCTGTGTGGGTGGTTCCCTGGCTGTAGTGAAGAGGATGCAGAGTGCAACCAAGCGTTTAAATAGACAACAATAATAGCAAATAGAAGGTAATGAGTCGTGATATTTATAGAATCGAAAGCCGATCGAAGCAGCGCGGCATCCAGGCCTGAATTGAGTTCGTTAGATTTGCAGGTGCGGGCAGAGCTGGTGCACAGTTTATTTCGACAATCATCACGCATGTTATACGCTAATTACCCGGTGGTGGCATTGACTGCCATGCTTTTCTGGAATTTTTTTCCAGCTGTTACGATTATCATCTGGGTTGTGCTTTCGTTTGTATTAACTACCTTTCGGGCCGGTATGGATTGGTATTTTCTGCGCACGTTACCGGTGGGGCAGGACGCTGTGCGCTGGGGATGGATTTTTACATTTTTTTCTTTTTTATCGGGTTGCCTTTGGGGTGCCATCGGCGTCATTTTTTTTACGCCGCACGATATGATGATCACTGCATTTATCTGCATTATGGTGGCCAGTATCGTGGGTGGGTCGGTAACGTTGCTATCGGCATTTCCGCCGGCGTATTATCTGTCTGCAATTCCCACGATACTTCCATTTTCGATATACGCCTTGATCTACGGTGGTGAATTATTCACGGTGTTGGGTGTGCTGGCCTGCATTTGTCTGTGGGTCAATCTTGTGAGTTGTCGCAGTATTTATGCAACCCAGCGTGAATCGGTGATGTTACGTTTTCAGAACCTGGAACTGATCCAGCAACTCACCCAGCAAAAAGAACTTGCCGAAACTGCAGTGCGTGCCAAAACACAATTTTTGGCCGCTGCCAGTCACGATTTGCGCCAGCCGGTGCATGCACTGGGTTTATTTGTTGCAACCTTGCGTGCGTTAAATGCGCGCACTGAATTGAAACGTAGCGATGTGGAAAATGTCACTGATCGCCTGCAGGTAACACTCAAGAATCTGGGGCAGTTGCTGAATGGTCTGCTGCATGTTTCGCGACTGGATGCGGGCGCAGTGGCAGTCAGCAAGCGTTCCGTCAGACTGCAGGATGTGTTTAATAATTTATATAACGAATTTAGTGAATCGGCGGATGCCAAAAATATTGAACTTCGTATTGTACCAACGTTGCTCTGGGTTTATACGGATCAGGTGATATTGCAAAGAATATTGTTGAATTTAATGTCCAACGCATTGCGTTATACCCGGCAGGGGAAAATTTTGATCGGTTGTCGGCGTCGCGGAATGACGGTTATGGTGCAAGTCATGGATACCGGCATGGGAATCGCGGCTGACGAGTTGTTAAAAATATTTCAGGAATTTTATCAGGTGCAGAATGCGTCGCGTGATCGCGCACAGGGGCTTGGCCTGGGATTGTCGATAGTGCAAAGGTCGGTACATTTGTTAGGATCGAAACTCAGTGTTGCGTCTATTCCGGGAAGAGGATCTGTATTTGCTTTTATGCTGCCGGCTACACTGGCTGTGTTGTTGCCGCAACGACAAAAAGATAATGTATTGATGCAGCGTCATGATAATCAATCGGGCATAGTTTTGGCAATTGATGACGACATTGAAATCCTGGATGCGCTGGAGTTGTTGTTACCGGCCTGGGGCTATACGGTTGTTGCCGTGCCGACGCTGGAGCAGGCTTTGGCTGAGGCGGATCAATATGCATCGACTATTAATTTTGTGTTGGCTGACTACCGGTTGACTGAAGATGTAACAGGTGCCGATGTAATTCGTGCCGTATTGATCCGCATGGGGCGAACCGTGCCCGCAGCAATCATTACCGGCGATACATCGCCTGAACGCATTCGCGAGGCCAATGCAACCGGATTTAAACTGTTACATAAACCGCTGGATCCGCAAGAAGTGCGAATATTGTTAAGCGAGGCTAGCGCCTGATTTTTTAACAAGCAGTAGGGAGCCTCTGATTAAGTCTCGTAGGGTGCCAGAAATAAACTTTGGGCGTAGCGCATCTTGGGTAATCGGCGGATGCGCTGCGCTTATCCGCCCTACATTTATATTTGTTTTAACATGATCAGAACATCTTTAGCAGCTTGTTGAAAAACTACTGAGCTCGCTACGTTTTTCAACAAGCTGTTAGCGGACGTAAGATTTTTTCTTCACATCACCAGTTAAACGAATACCCAACCTGCAACACAATGGAACTTAAATTCGGCGATATATCGTAGCCAGTTGATTCATAGCCTGTGGGTACGGCTATATCATTGTTCACCTGGTTAATAATTTCGCCGCGCACGCTGAATTCACTGTTTTTTCCCAGAGGTGTGGCATATTTCAAGCCCAGTGTGGTGCTGTTAAATTCACCCAGCCGGTAATCGGCGCTGGCGAATGGGGTTGTGGCTAACGCGGCAACGGTTAAGCCGTGGGTAAAAAATTCTGCGGCGGTTTGGGTGTAATAACGCAGATGCGGTTCGAGGTAGCTGCCGCCGCTCAATTCATAACGGTAATGCAAACCCAGCGTGTGTGAATTTACGTCCCAGTCGTCGCTGTAATAGCGGTAACTAAAATGGATAACGTCTGCGGTTAAATGATGCACGGTTTGCCAGAAAAAAGTCTGGCGTGAGCGTGAGTCGGGGCGACTTTCGTAGACATAAGGGCGATCAGTGGCGGTGTTGGCTATCGGCAAGCCAGTCACGTCATCAACCAGAGTAATAATTTTATACGGATCGTTTTGATAACCGGATGTATTCGAAAAACCAATATTAAATTGCATCAGGGTTTGGCGATTAATCACTTGCGTGAGGCCAAACATAATGTCGCTGATGGTTTTGTTATCGCTGCTGCCGTTTTTGCTGGCGTTGTCGTTGATTCGCATGTTCGCCAACGGTATGGGGGTGCCACCTACCGGCGTAATAGTATCGGCATTTACACCCAGTGCAATACTGGCGGTGGTGTTGCGTTGATTGAAATCACGCAGCAGCGTAAGTGATGCGCCCAACGACATGTAATCAAATTCTTTGGACAGGTTGCCGCCTAAAATCATGCGGGTCTGGGTATCGAATACCGATTGTTCCCAATCCGCGGATAGCGCCACACGGGTGTCGAGAAAGGTGTCATCCAGTGGATCGGCGTTTGCATTGGTGGTGTATACCGCAGCGCCTGAAGGTGAGGTAAAAGTTTGTGATGCGGGTGAGGGGTTGGCTCCGTTAGGTGTGGCGCCGGTGAGAGAATCCAGCACCAGTTTAATATTTAATGTTTCGTCTTCAGTCAGTTCGGTGGCCGCATTGATCACCGGTTCGATTGCACTAACGCGGCCATCACTTTCAGAATAAATCATCAACGCGGAATTTATTTTCCAGTCAGACTCGGCATGTGCTGTTGGTGCGATGGCTTGCAGCAGGCCACAAGTAGCCAGGCTTAATTTGTTATGTATGGATTGGAATTTTAGTTGCATCCGCAGCCACCTCCGCCTACGCCCTGGCCACCGAGTGATGCTTCTTTGCTGAAATAAATGTGTTCATCAAGTGCATGCGTGACTTTATCCGGCACCAGCGCCATGGAGGGTTTGGCTAACACATCACGTTGCCAGGGTTGTACGGTGGTGCAGGCCGACAGCGTCAGCAATAGCAGGGCATAACAAAGTGTTTTAATCATGATGCGATCCCATTATTTTTCTTGCAGCAGTTGGATGATGGCGCGTTCGAGTTTGGCGCGATCTTCGATGCGAAATCCGGTGTGGCTGGCGCGTATATTGCCCTGACGGTCAATCAAATAACTGCTGGGCATGCCTTGCACATGAAATTGTTCGGCGGTTTTACCGGCAGGGTCGAAGGCAACGGTAAATTGTGCCGGGATTTTTTTTAAAAAATCATTGGCCGCTGTAGCTTCCTGATCAAGATTAATAGCCACTACTTCAAAACCCAGTTGTTTATAACGTGTTTGTATATCATTCAACCAGGGAAATGACTGGATGCAGGGTTTGCACCAGGATGCCCAAAAATCCAGGTAAATAACTTTGCCCTTGAAGTCCCCGGATTGCACAGTGCCCTGAACACCGGGCAGGTTGATCGCAGGTGCGACCTGGCTGGCTTGCGAAAAATGGACGCTGCTGCTTAACAGCAATGCTAGAATGATTCGTTTCATATAAAGCAGATCTCGGTTATGGCAGTGAGTGACGCTAAGCGTATGTGTGCTTTCTTAACGTGAACTTATGGGTCTGAAAAAAATTGCATCATCAGGATTGTATTTATTCGCCATACTTAAGGACTGCTTAAGCATTAACGATAACTATTGATCAGTTTCACAAAAGGAACAATTCAGCATGCGATTATTACTGGTAGAAGATGATGCCCTGCTCGGTGACGGCATACGCAATGGCCTTAAACAACAGGATTTTGCCGTTGAATGGTTGCGCGATGGCGAGTCTGCTGTACGCAGTTTGTTGCACGAACATTATGATGTTGTGGTGCTGGACTTGGGTTTACCCAAAAAACACGGCCTGGATGTGTTGCGTGAAATCCGCGCCAAGGGTGTTAAATTGCCGGTGTTGATACTCACCGCACAGGATGCTGTTGAAGATCGGATTACGGGCCTGGATGCAGGCGCCGATGACTATCTGGTTAAACCGTTTGATCTGGATGAGTTATATGCGCGCATTCGCGCCTTGTTACGGCGCGCGTCGGGCCGTGCCGAGCCAAAAATAATTCACGGTGAAATAGAAATTGATCCGGCGGCGCATCAGGTGATGCTGGCGGGTAATATTGTTGAGCTTTCACGGCGTGAATATGCGGTGTTGCTTGAATTATTACAAAATCGTGGCCGTGTCATGTCGCGCACCCGCCTGGAAGAAGGTTTGTATGAATGGGGCGAGCAAATCGAGAGCAATGCGGTAGAGGTTCATGTACATCATTTGCGTAAAAAACTGGGTGTCGAGTTAATCCGCACGATTCGTGGTGTGGGTTATATGATTGTAAAATAATGGGATTGTCAAATAAGGGCAGTAGAGCATCCTGCAAATTCTATGATGTTGAAGCGTAAAAATATGTCACTTCGAAAATATCTGCTCATTTCCATTTTACTTATACTTTCCAGCGTCGGTGGTGTTGCGATCTGGAGCAGTTATGGCGCCAGCGAACATGAAGTGCAGGAATTATTTGATGCGCAGTTATCGCGTTCGGCGCGTTTGATGCTGGGTGTTACAGTGGCCGAGATTCGTGATGGTCATCTGGATGAAGTGCAAAAAATTATATTACATAATAAATTGCGGCTTGATCGTATAAAACCCGGTGACGATGAAGATTTTAACGAAGCCAGTGAGCACGGGCATTATTACGAATTAAAACTGGCATTTCAGGTGTGGGATAAACACGGTAATTTATTATTGCATTCTGGCCTGTCAAAATTTGAGCCACTGTCACAAAATAAACACGGCTATAGTGATTCTGTTATTGACGGCGCGCCCTGGCGTGTATTCAGCATGTGGAGTTACGATAAAGAATTTCTGGTGATGACGGCTGAACGTTATGATGTGCGCAAGGAATTGATCGATAAAATTATTCAGCGTTTGATGCTGCCATTTTTGTTGTTGCTGCCGTTGCTGGCATGGTTGTTATGGTTAATGGTGGGCCATGGCCTGAAGCCGATTACGCGTATTGCGAATGAGGTTAAGGATCGTGATCTGCACAATCTTGCGAAAATTCATGATGAAAATGCGCCCACTGAAATTCTGCCATTGATCCAGGCGATTAACCGCTTGTTTCAACGGGTGAATGAATCGTTTGAAAAAGAAAAACGCTTTACATCGGATGCGGCACATGAATTACGCACGCCACTGGCGGCGATGAAAACCCATGCGCAACTGGCGCGCGCCGCGTTGAATGATGCTGATCGTCAACATGCCTTGTCACAATTGGAGCTGGGCGTGGATCGCGCCAGTCATGTGGTTGAGCAATTATTGACCCTGGCGCGGATACAGCCCGATCACGCACAACAGCACTGGCAGCAAAACGATTTCATCAAATCGCGGTGGATGTGGCGGCGGAGTTAGCACCTTTGGCGGCGGCAAAAAATATTGATCTGGCGGTGGAAGAGTCTTCTGCTATATTAATACGCGGACATCCGGTCATGTTAGGTGTGATGTTGCGGAATTTGCTGGATAATGCGATTCGTTATTCGCCGCAGCATGGGAGTGTTTTGGTGACATTTGATTGCGGTAGTCAATGTATCCGTATTTGTGACAGCGGTAACGGCATTGACGAAGCTGAATATAATAAAGTGTTCGAGCGATTTTATCGGGGTGAAGGTGATGAAGTGGGTTGTGGTATTGGTTTGTCCATCGTCAAACAAATTGCGGATTTACACGCGGCAACTATTTCATTATCAAGAAGTTCAACAGGCGGGCTTAGTGTGAGTGTGATGTTCCCTGATTATAACGATTGGAATAAATTATGAGTCGAGCCCGATTGGTTTATGCAGCCTTGATGCTGCTGATGTTGGCAATACCGGTGGGTTCATTGTATTACAAGTTGTACGTGGTACAACTTCCTTTGCAATCTTTGATACCCGATGTGAGTTACAAGGTAGATACCCTGCTGGAAGTGGATGGTTATGGGAACGATATAAAAATTGCCACTTTTATTCCTAAAAACGATTCTCGGCAGCGTATATTTGATGAGCAGAGCAGTGGTGGTGTGTTTAATCTTGAAATTGCTGCTGAAGATCTGAATCGTGTTGCGCGCTGGCAGGCGGATAATGTCAACGGCCATCAATACCTGAATTATACCTACCATGTTCGTGTACGACACGTTCGCTATGAAATATCGCCAGCGATCACCATACCTGTAAGCTATCCCGCCGAATTTGATATTTATCTGCATGCCGATGAAGGCATACAGGTGAATGATCCCTTGATCGAAGATGTTCTCTACCAGCGTCTGAATTTGCCGCGCAACGCAGAACTGAAAGTGTTGCCGACACTGCAAGCCATACATACTTATTTGCAAACAAAACTGGAGAACCGTAATTTCTCGGGTTTTACCGACGCCATTACCGCACTCAAATTAGGTGAGGCCAGTTGTAATGGTAAGAGTCGTGCATTTGTTGCGCTGGCTCGCAAGCTGAATTTGCCTGCGCGTCTAGTAGGCGGCCTGGTGCTGACAACCGGCAGCAAACGTACATCGCATCAATGGGTTGAGGTTTTTGTTGCCGGCCACTGGCTGCCGTTTGATACCATTAATAATCATTTTGCGGAACTGCCTGCTAATTATCTCGCGCTGTATTACGGTGATGAGGTGTTGTTTAAACACAGCGGTAATATCAAATTCAGTTATACGTTCTCTACTTATAAGCGAC
>JANOOU010000377.1:0-1803 GCA_031421475.1 Gammaproteobacteria bacterium
GCCAGTAATTTGAGGGCACTGCTCAAATCGTGTGCAGACCGGGTATCCAGCCCCATACGGCTTAAGGTGATTTCTGCCAGTTCGCATAAATCGGGTTCGTCATCCACTATGAGCACACGTTTAGTTGTCATGAGATTTTTATTTGCTATACATAGCATTCGCAGTGAATCGGTTATTTTTAGATTATAGGGGAGTTGGCGTCATGAGTCGTTCTTTGTTGATTCGCCTGCAAGCAGCAGGTTTGCATGTGCTGGGCAGTGTGCTGGTGATTGGTTTGTTTTTAGGGCTGGTGTATGGCTATTGGTATCCATCACCCTATCCGATTGTGTTCTCCACTTTTGATGTGGTTAAAGTTTTGATAGGTGTGGATTTGGTGCTGGGGCCATTGCTAACCCTGATAGTGTTTAATATTGCGAAGCCGCGTAAAGAGCTGGTGCGTGATATGGGTTTCATTCTGGCTCTGCAGCTCAGTGCTTTAATCTGGGGTGTGCATGTAACCTACAGTGTGCGGCCGCAGTATCTGGCCTTTGTAGGCAGTAGCGTTTATGCCGTGACCGGCAATGATATTAATCTCAATGATTTATCGGCAGATATTAAACGGCGGGCGTGGTATGAGCCACCCGTGCCGGTGTCGGTGCGCGGGCCGCAATCCCAGGAAGAATGGGGGCAGCACATGGCCGATTTGTATAACAATAAAGTCTCTGACTTAATGTACCAGGCACGTCGTTATCGGCCCTACGCCGAGCGTGTCATGCACAGTAAAGTGCCGCCGTTAACGGCCGAGGCATTAGATACGCAGAGTGATGCGGTGCGCACATGGGTGGCCTCGGTGCAATCTATGGAGGGTGCAGATGACTATGCGTTTTACAACATGATGTCAGGAACATTTACATCATTGGTCGCTGTGCGCAACGAGGATGGTTTGTTGATGAGCGTTATGCCAGTACAGCCGGCACCGCCTCCAAAAAATAAACCCTGAAACAACTGCCGCCGCCTGTAACCGGAAAATAACGAATACGGGCGCGGTTGCTTTCAATAATTTCTTTGGTAATGAATAATCCCAAACCTGTGCCTTTGGGGCTGGTGGTGTAAAACGGATCGAAGATTTGTTCCACCAGTTCATCGGGCACGCCGGGGCCATTGTCGATGATGTCGATACAGGGCTGGTGTTGCTCGTCATAAAATGCATGCATACGCAGATGGATGTCGGCGAGGGGTTTGTTGTTGTGTGTAATCGCATTACCGCATAAATTATTTAATACCTGGTGTAAATAGCTGGCGTTAAACAGAATACGAATGTCACCCGGTAACACACTAATTTTGATTTGCTGCGGTTGTAACGCTTGTATCGTGCAAAACTCATCGCGAAATTTTTCCAGCCAGGCTTGTAAATCTATTTCATCCAGCTGGCTGGGTTCCTGCCGTGACAGTTGCAGCACATTTTGAATAATTTTATCGAGACGTTGCACCTGGGTATTAATGATCTGGGTGAGTTTTTTATCGGCGGTGCTCATTTCGGATTCGCCCAGTAACTGTGCAGCGTGATTGATGGCGCTAAGCGGGTTGCGAATTTCGTGTGCGATGCTGGCGGTGAGCCGGCCGAGTGAGGCCAGTTTCATTTGCTGGAAGCGCTGGTTTAATTGTGTGGCATCCTCAAAAAATATCAGGGTGCTGCCACGGTTATTATCGAGCGGGCGAAAACCCGGTTGAATATCCGGTAAGCCCTGTTGTTGTCGTATCGGTTTGTGATGTATGCGCGGATCAAGCTGCCATTCATTGAGGCGTTGTTGCAAGGTAGGTAAC
>JANOOU010000378.1:0-2055 GCA_031421475.1 Gammaproteobacteria bacterium
GGTCAGTAACAAAACGCCTACAGCAAAAATAAGCGATGTTTCAATGCTGAGGTCAGCAAAATTCACGATTACATAACCCGAGCCAAAATTATACGTAACCAGTGGTATGGCAATAGCCAAAATGATGGCAATAACAAATATAAAAATAAGTCGTTTCATTATTGTTCCCTCACAATTTTATTACGTGCTGTTTGTAACCGGGTCCAGGATGCACTGATATCAGGTAGATTGGGTGAAAGTTTAACGAGCAGGTACTTATTAAGATCCTTATTCATCTGTATTACACGGTTATCACGCAGATCGTAGTATCTATTTAATAGCTGTTGCGCAATGCCCAGGTCGTAAACAAATTGCTTGGTGTCAAGGCGTAAAGCTGCCAGGCGTGCACTGGATAAGTGACTGAGCAGCATGTGCATGCCTTGGTATTGTTGTTGTTCATCGCTGGCGCGTTGCGCGCGTCCGCGATGAATTTTTATATTGCCGAGGGCTTTGATGGCGTCAAAAATCTTATCAGCAATACCCGGTGTCGACGTATCACTTGCGACATCGTCAGGTAATTGTTGCTTAAGTTCTTCGTCAGCTGGCTTGTAAGGTAGGCTGGCTATCTGGTCACTCATTTGATCCAGTGCCAGCACAATGCCATCTATGTCAGCTTGATGCAGAGCTTTTAATGCGGCGACATCTTTTGCTAATTGCTGCCTGACAGGCAGCAGGGTGATGTCGCCGGTTTCAAATAAACCTTGATCCGCACTTTGCAGTGCTGCAATAGCGCCATTGATGTCGTGTGATATTTGTAAACGGTGGCTGGCTATGCGCATTAAATAATCCGCTTCCGCGAGTAACCAGCCTTTTTGGTGGCGATTGCCTATGTCCAGTGCCTGTTGTGCCATGTCCTGAAGTGTTTGAGTGTGTTGCCGGATGGCGACTAACTGCTGCTCTTGTTCTCGTGAATTGGATTGAAGCCGCGCCACATCCTGTTGTAGCTGCAGCAGTTGCGCGTTATGTTTTGCTGTAATGGCGGCGTAATATTGCCACCCATAAAAACCGGCTCCAGATAACAAGACCAGTACTAAAAGACTAATCCAGATGCCTTTATGAGATTTTTTTTTAGCGGTTGCTTCAATCATGCTGTCATTCATTTTATGTGCCTGTTTGATACCACTGGTGTATGCGTTGCAACATGTCGTTGTCGCATGCAGATGTCGCCTGAATAATTTTTTTGAAATGCAGTGTTTGGGCCAGTTGTTTACAGCGCTCACCCGGAACCAGTAGTACAGTATTTAATAACGGGTCGTTATAGTGTTGCAACATATGATACAGATTTTCCAGTACCGCGTTGCTGGTAACGCAGACTATATGTATACGTTGTTGCCATAAGTTGGCTAACCACTGGGTATCCGATTGAGGACGGTTGCGCGTATAGACTTCGGCATAGTCAACAAGTGCACCGCGTGACTGTAGTGTTAATGATAGAACTTCGCGCCCACCCTGGCCGCGAACAATTAACACAGATGACCCGGTTATGACATTTTTCTGTAACGCCGGTAATGCGAGCAGGTCTTCACTGGTCTGGCCGGCATGTGCCCGTAAATCCACCGCTAAACCTTGCGCCTGAAGTGTGTGTGCAGTCCGGCTACCGATGGCCGCAATTTTTGTTGCCGGTTTTTGTATTAACTGCTGTAACACGGGCAAGCCGTATAGCACCGCATTGGTGCTGATAAATATAACCAGTTGATAGTCCGTTTTTTGCAATCGTTGCTGGGTGCTTGCATCCAGTGAAAGTGGCTGAATCTCCATTGCAGGCAGGGCAAAGGTTTCCGCGCCGGCCATTTGTAATTGCAGTATAAATTCACTGGCCTGGTGTGCCGGTCGTGTCACCAGCACGCCCAGACCAGCGAGCGGCAGAGTCAATGCAGCATGCCCATTTGTTGGAGAATGATGTCAGCGCCGCGCGCGAGTAATTGTTCGGCTAATGTTGTACCGAGTTGGGTGGCGTTACTCGCCGCACCACGAATTTCACCGCGTATGACCTGTGTTCCATCGGGGCGGCCAACC
>JANOOU010000379.1:0-3832 GCA_031421475.1 Gammaproteobacteria bacterium
CCGTATGTAAAATATGGCAGTACTTTTGTGTCGATACGCAAAGAATTACAAACTCAGGGTATAGATGCCTATAACGTCGATTTGCCAACGGCACTGACAATGATTGCCGAGAAAAAAGCGTTTGAAGCCAATAAATATATCAAAACATTTGCTGATAGTGATGTGCAGGTATTGAATGGCCGTTTTGGACCCTACATTACCGATGGCCAAAAAAATGCCAAGATTCCAAAAGAGCGTGAACCGGCTTCGTTAACACTCGAAGAGTGCGTGGCATTTTTGGCGGCGGCTCCGGCGTCACGTTTTAAGAAAAAAACAGCCAAAAAAGCCGCGCCCAAGAAAAAAGCCGCAGCAGTAAAAAAAGACCTGACGCCGGAGAAAAAAGTTGCGGTTAAAAAAACCACTGTAAAAAAGACGGGCGTTAAAAAAGCAGCTAGCAAGAAAAAAGCTGCAACCAAGAAAAAACCCTAAAATATGAGCAGCCGCTTCGGCCTGCGCCAGGCTGTACAAATCTGTTGTGCTGGTGGTGTTATCGCGTACCCAACCGAATCGGTTTATGGCCTGGGATGTGATCCACTGGATGAAGACGCGGTGTATCGCATACTGGAGCTCAAGCAGCGTCCGGTTGAAAAAGGACTGATTCTATTAGCCGATAGCCTGCAAAAAATACTGCCTTATATTGATATCAGCGCGCAACAACACACTCAGTTAATACAACAAACAGATAAACCCACGACCTGGTTGGTGCCCGCATCCCGCGCAACACCGCTCTGGATTCGGGGTGCGCATTCAAAAGTGGCGGTACGCATTACCTCGCATCCTGTTGCTAAAGAGCTCTGCGCACAACTGCCCTGGCCGCTGGTTTCCACCAGCGCCAATCCAGCCGGTAAACCGCCTGCACGAAACGCCATGCGCGTACAACAATACTTCAAACATCAGATCGATAGGGTTATAGCGGCCGCGGTAAACAAACAAGGTCGCCCGAGTGTCATCCGTGATCTGGAAACCAACCAGATCATACGTGTTTAAGTCGGCTGCCAAGCATTCGACGCACGGTGGTGATCATTTCCTGACGTTTTAACTCTGTATAAGGCTGCGCCGGGCTATTGCCCCAGGCTGGTGCCGGCCAGGCTATATCGTTGCGATAACGCACAATATGATGAACGTGAAGCTGGGGTACGATGTTGCCTAGTGCGGCGATGTTTAATTTATCGGCCTTGAATGTCAGATGCAGGGCGCGGGAAAGAAAAATGGATTCTTCATGCAGCAATTGCTGATCGGTTGTTTCAAGCTGAAATATTTCGGTGATGCGCTCACGCCTGGGCACCAGAATCAGCCAGGGGTAGTTGGCATCATTCATTAGAAGCACTGTGCACAAGTCAAAATGGCCGAGTTCAATGCAGTCATGTTGGAGTTGTGGATGCAGGGTAAACATATTGGCTCCGGTGGTGGGGGCAATTGATAAAGATCAAATACAGGTCGGTCGTATTTCGTTACATTATTTTAAACATTAAACAAGTTTGGTAATGAGGATCTTGTCATGAAAAATGAGCTGACTTTAAAAAAGTTGTTCCGGGTTAATATGTTGCTGGGCATGCTGGTGGTGGCTGGCAGTGTGTATTTTATGCTGACCGGCCATTACGATAACCTGCAGCAGCGCCTGGATGCAGAGGCGGTGATGAATAAGGTGGCGATTGGCGGGTTATTATACGTGGTTGGATTTTGGTATATGTGTGTGTTTCGTAAGCAGATATTTAGTAAAAATAATTAACTATTGCACTTCATGTTTGAGAGTTACAGGGCGGGTTGGCGTAGCCTGATCCGCCGTCACAGCAGTTTTTCAATCAACGTAATCGCAATTTCCACAACAATCAAAATCACAATATACCACTCCACCCGCAGCGTGCGTTGATTCTGCAAAATGGTTAACAAGGTTTCTGCGGTACGAGAAATCAATCCAATTTTTCGTTCCAGTGCAGTTTGGCGTTCGCTTAAATCGAACTCATCGCCGAGGCGCAAGTGCAGGCGCTCCAATTCAGGAAAATCCCACAGCACATCGGGTTTTTCGCCGATCTCAACACGGCCGGTCATTTTTCCCTGGATTAACAAGCTCTCGCCGATATGTTGCAATAATTGTTTGCTGGATGAATCTATGCGTTGTTTATGACTAAGCATATCTGCCAGCGGTTCGATGCGATTAAAATGGGATGATACGGTGGTTTCGTAATATGCTAATACCAC
Organism: Gammaproteobacteria bacterium; assembly: GCA_031421475.1. Taxonomy (GTDB): domain Bacteria; phylum Pseudomonadota; class Gammaproteobacteria; order SZUA-229; family SZUA-229; genus JACPVK01. Next base: position 2,239 of record JANOOU010000379.1, read on the forward strand.
GCTCTTGGCTAAGACATGCGCCACCAGATGAATGCGTTGTATATCAAATTCTTTGAGAAATAATTGTCCGGTTTCAACGCCTTCCATGTGCATTTTGTCACACAGAATATTCATATCTTCGTGTTCAGGTTGTTCGAGTGGCTCAACGATGATATGGCGTATGGCTTCGAGAAAATTAATTTGTTCAGCGGGTTGAATATTAAACAGCACCACCACACCATAACGAAATAATATGGCCAGGCCTTCATTGCCGACCTTGATGCCGGGCGGAGAGTTGCTAATCATTTCGGTGTGTTCAAAACTGCGTAAATCCAGGCGTTGACCGAGCAATAATGCGCGCACCGAAATCTGGTTATTATTTTTAAAGAGCGGTGCGGTCATGTTGTTATGCCTGTATGCGCCGGATCAATTCTGCCATCACCAGGGTGTACAATTCCTTGCCAGCAATTTTGTCCTCAATGCCGCTGTCAATGTTGGGATTGTCATTAACTTCTATCACGTACACTTTGCCATCGCGTTCTTTCATGTCAACGCCGTACAGTCCGTTGCCAATCAGTTTGGCGGCTTTGCTGGCGGTTTCCAAAATAGCAGTAGGGGTTTCGCTGATGGATATGCTTTGATACTGGCCGTGAATAGCTTTGCCCGTTTTACCGTGTTTCACTATTTGCCAGTGCGCTTTCGACATAAAATATTTACAGACGAATATGACCTGGTTATTCAATATGCCGATGCGCCAGTCGAATTCGGTGTAGAGATATTCCTGCGCCAGAATCAAGTCGGATTCCTTGAAGAGTTGCTCGGCAATAACTTCGGCTTCAGCTAAAGATTGCACTTTGTGAATACCGCGAGAAAACGCGCCGTCTGGAATTTTTAACACCACCGGATATTCACTGAACAGATTCAGTGGCTCGCCTTTGCGTAAAATAAGCGTTTTAGGTATTGGAATTTTGTGATGCGATAATAATTCGGCCAGATATACCTTGTTGGTGCATTTGACAATGGATTCTGGATCGTCAATGACGGCCATGCCTTCAGCATCAGCGCGTTTTGCAAAGCGGTAGGTGTGATGTTCAATCGCGGTGGTTTCGCGTATCAGCAAGGCGTCGTATTCGGCCAACCGGCTGTAGTCTTTGCGTGTAATCAGTTCGACATCTGCGCCGAGTTTGTTACCTGCCGAAATGAATTTTCGCAAGGCGCGTTTATCAGAAGGCGGTAATTTTTCCAAAGGGTTGTGCAGTATGGCAATGTCGTATTTGTAATTGGGGCGGGTGGCGATTTTTTTGCGCCATTTTTGGCTGAGTAATTGATCGAGTGCTTCGGCAAATAATGCGCGTTGTTCACTTTTAAGGCTGCCCAGGTGCAGCGGTTTAATGCTAGTTATTTCCCAGCGTTTGTCGTGCTTGAAATTGACTGACAAAATCGGTGCTGGGAACATGTCGTACATCTGGCGTGACAGATCACGCAGCTCTTTGTAGCGGCAATTACCAAAATAAATATTAAAGCTGTATTGCTGGGTGTCGCCTTCCAGCGGGCGTTCACGGTGTGCGCGTTGAATTAAATTGTCCAGATCATCCATGTTCAAGCTGTAAATGTC
>JANOOU010000380.1:0-3395 GCA_031421475.1 Gammaproteobacteria bacterium
CTGCCCCTCGTCCATTTTATTGACACGTTTATCATCGCGATTAATCACCGCTACCTTGCACTGGTTGTACACGTGGCTTTTCACTTCGCTGTAGTGATCCATGCCGTCGTAGCGATCCATGTGATCCGATGACACATTCAACACCACCGCCGCAACCGGTTGCAGGCTATACAGGGTTTCGAGCTGAAAGCTGGATAATTCGAGCACATACAAATCGGCGTTTTGCGTTAACAGATCCAATGCTGGCGTACCCAGATTACCGCCCACCGCCACATTCAGTCCGGCACGTTTTGCCATGTCACCCACCAGCGTGGTAACGGTGCTTTTGCCATTGGAGCCGGTAATCGCCACCACCGGTGCAGTCACCTCGCGGGCAAACAATTCAATATCACCCAGCGCTTCCAGGCCCTGCGTCAAAGCCGATTGAATCACCGGCTCCGCCATTGCCACGCCCGGGCTCACCACAATTCTGCCGGCACCCAAAAACAACGCTTCGTCAAAGCCGCCGGTGTGCACCGGCGTCTGCGGAAATTGTTGCGTGAATTCAACCAGCGACGGCGGCTGGGCGCGGCTATCCACCACCACAATTTCATGGACCGCGTCATAGCCCTGGCGCACCAGATGGCGCACCACTGACAAACCGGTGATGCCAAGACCGACCACCAGTGTGTAAGGACGTTTGTTGTCGAGAGTCACCATAGCCTTTACCCGTGCTGCCACCCTTGTGCTAGAAAGATTCAAAATCATATGTGCCGAACTCGCGCCATTGCTAGCGCACCTTCAACGAAGCCAGGCCAATCAACACCAGTACCACCGTGATGATCCAAAACCGCACAATCACCCGCGGTTCCGGCCAGCCTTTTAATTCAAAATGATGATGTATCGGCGCCATGCGAAAAATGCGGCGGCCCGTTAGCTTGTACGACGCTACCTGCAATATCACCGACACGGTTTCCATGACAAACACGCCACCCATCACTACCAATACCAGTTCCTGCCGCACCATCACCGCCACCACACCCAGTGCAGCACCCAGTGCCAGTGCGCCCACATCGCCCATAAAAACTTGGGCGGGGTAGGTGTTAAACCAGAGAAACCCCAAACCCGCGCCGACCATCGCACCGAGAAACACCACCAGCTCACCGACACCGGGCACATAGGGAATACCCAGATAATTGGCAAAATGGACGTGGCCGCCCAGATACGCAAAAATGCCCAGCGCACCGGCCACCATTACCGTCGGCATAATCGCCAGCCCATCCAGACCATCGGTGAGATTCACCGCATTCGATGTACCCACTATCACCAGGTAGGTGAACAGCACGTAACCTATGCCTAATGGGAACATGACATTTTTCAAAAACGGCACGATCAGCGTGGTTTCAACCGGCAGCGTAGCCGTCATGTACAAATAGATGGCGGCAGCAAAACCAAATACGGTTTGCCATAGATATTTCTCTTTGGCGGATAATCCCTTGCTGGTTTTACTCTTGATTTTGCGGTAGTCGTCAACAAATCCAATCCAGCCAAAGGCCAATGTAACCAGCAAGGCCACCCACATGTGGCGGCTGTTCAGATCACTCCACAGCAAGGTACTAATACCTATAGCCATCAATATCAGCGAGCCACCCATGGTCGGTGTACCGGCCTTGGATAAATGCGTTTGCGGCCCGTCGTTACGCACATTCTGGCCAATTTTCATAATCGTGAGACGGCGAATCAGCGTCGGCCCCACCCACAGGGAAATCATCAGCGCAGTGAGCGTGCCGAGAATGGCGCGCAACGTCAGGTAATGAAACACACTGAAACCACGGTGCACATGGGTTTGTAAAAAATCAGCCAGCATCAGCAACATGGCTTGCCCTCGTTAGTATTAATTACCGCATTCACCACGCGCTCCATACGCATAAATCTCGAACCTTTCACCAACACATTCACCCCGGCTTTTAATTCTGTTAGCAACGCTGCAATCAAGGCTTCGTGACTGGAAAAATACCGGGCGCCCTTACCAAATGCCGTAACCGCTGCACGGCTGTTCTCACCCACTGCCAATAAACAGTGCACACCGGATTGTTTTGCCTGTTCACCTACCGTGGTATGCAAATCCAAACTGTTATCACCCAGCTCACCCATATCACCCATCACCAGCCAGTGTTCGCCGGGTAATTCCATCAGCACTTGCAGGCCCACACTGAACGAAGACGGATTGGCGTTATAGGTGTCATCGATCAGACACGCCCCTTGTGGTGTGCGATGGAAATTTAACCGGCCTTTAACCGGGGCAAACTCAGCCAACGCTACACCGGCTGTATCCAGCGAAATACCCAAAGCCGTACTCGCTGCAATAGCCGCCAGTGCATTCATCGCGTTATGCCGCCCGGGAACCGGCAACTGAACGACGGTATGACCCTCCGGTGTGCTGACCCGCAGCGCACTGCCCGTCCCGGTTGGCTGCCACACACCCTGTACGTCGGCGCGGTGGGTCAGTCCAAAACTCAGGCAGCGGCGTTTTTCATTAATAGAAAACCAATACGGTGCAAAAACATCATCGGCGTTGATCACTGCAACCCCGCCGACATTAAGGCCCGCATAAATTTCGCCTTTGGCACGGGATACACCTTCGAGCGAGCCAAAACCTTCCAGATGCGCCTGCCCGGCGTTGGTAATAACGGCTACATCGGGCCGGGCAATGTGCGTAAGGGTCTCGATTTCACCGAGGTGATTAGCGCCCATTTCGATCACTGCAAAATTTTCTTTTTTGAGACGCAACAAGGTGAGCGGCAAACCAATATCGTTGTTGTAATTACCGCGGGTAGCCAGTACCGCACCCTGCTTTGCCAAAATTGCGGCCAGCATTTCTTTCACGGTGGTTTTGCCGTTGCTGCCGGTTATACCCACCACCCTGCCTTTAAATTGTTGCCGCCAGCCAGCGGCCAGTTTTCCTAAACCCAATCGTGTATTTCCGCACACCAACTGCGGCAAAGGGTGATCACAAACCTGATCGACCATGGCCGCAATCGCGCCTGCATGTTGGGCCTGATCAAGAAAAGCATGGCCATCAAAATTTTCACCGCGTATAGCCACATACAAAGCGCCGGCGGTTAATGTACGGGTGTCGTTGGAGACGCTGATGAAGGTGACGTCTGCACCCTGTAGATAGGCGGGTGCCAACTGAACACCCGCTCCCCATATATGGGCTGGTGCCGACGGTACACCCTCTCCCCATCCCTCCCCCCTCAAGGGGGAGGGGGAGTTAGTATGTTGCTGCGCAACATAGTTGTTCAACAAGCTGGCGGCAGCAGAAAGTGTCATCACGCCACACCGCCCAGAATTTTTTTGACCACTTGCATATCCGAAAACGGCCGTTTGCGGGTGCCGATAATCTGGTAGTCCTC
>JANOOU010000381.1:0-2477 GCA_031421475.1 Gammaproteobacteria bacterium
TATTATTCAGTTGCATCCCAATCAGTTATTGGTATTCACAATAGAGCGTCAGGGCAGGGAATTATTATTGAATGTAACGCCGGATCTGCGTAAGCAAAATGAAAAATCCATCGGGTATATCGGCGTCTATCAAAATATTCCCGACGAGCTCATTGCTCGATTGCGTACGCATGTAGATTACAATGTGCTCGAAGCAGGTTATGAGGCCGTAGAAAAAACCTGGAGCATGTCGCAACTCACCTTGCGTGTACTGGGCAAGATGTTACTGGGCGAGGCCGCCTTGGAAAACATTAGCGGCCCTATTACGATTGCAACCTATGCTGGTATTTCCGCCAGTATCAGCATTATTAGTTATCTGGGTTTTTTGGCCGTTATTTCTGTGAGTTTGGGTGTATTAAATTTACTACCGATCCCCATGCTGGACGGTGGACATCTTTTTTATTATCTAATTGAACTGGTAAAAGGCTCGCCGGTATCCGAAAAATTTGAAGAAATGGCACAGCAAATAGGTTTGGCTATTTTGCTGATGTTAATGGCTTTGGCCATGTACAACGATATCCAGCGATTAATGAATTGAGAGAATAATGATAAAACGCTGCTTAGCTATTTGGATACTGTGTGTCTTGATGACGCCGGTGGGTGCCGATGAGAGTTTTACTGTAAGTGATATACGTCTGGAAGGCCTTGAACGAATTCCAAATGGTACCCTGCTGAGTTATTTGCCTATTCACAATGGTGATGTGGTTGATAACGATCAAGTTGCCTATGCCTTAAAGGAATTATATAAAACCGGATTTTTTAAGGATGTGAGCTTGTACCGTGATGGCAATATATTGGTGGTTAAAGTATTGGAGCGGCCAGCAATAGCTGAAGTTAAATTTGATGGCAACAATGATATAGATGACGAGCAATTGCAAAAAATATTAAACGATATAGGTATTATCAAAGGTCGCGTATACGATCCATCGGCACTCGATAAAATTGAACAGGGTCTAAAACAGCAGGCGTATTTTGCACAAGGTAAATATGCTGTACGTATAACAACTAAAGTCACCGAACTTGAGCAGAATCGGGTGCGTATAGAAATTGATATTTCTGAAGGCGTTATTGCACTTATAAGAGAAATCAATATTGTTGGCAATACCCTATTCAGCGATAGCACATTGTTATCCGAGCTTCAATTAAAAGTGCCGGATTTTTGGGATGCTTTTTCAAGCGCCGATGAATATTCGAAACCTAAACTTGCGGGCGACCTGGAAACCATTAATTCATATTATCAGGATCGTGGGTATATACGTTTTAAATCGGATTCAACCCAGGTCACCATCACGCCAGACAAAAAAGATATTTATGTGACGGTGAATGTCACTGAAGGAGAGCAGTACAAGGTCAATGAAATCAAACTGGCTGGTGATATGAAGGTGCCAGAGAGTGAGTTACGTGCCTTGATCCGGTTGAAACAGAATGATTTGTTCTCGCGCCAGGCCATGGTAGAGGCTAAAGACTTAATTACACAACGACTGGGTAATGAAGGTTATGCCTTCGTGAAGGTGAATGTTATTCCAGAAATTGATGATACAAGCAAACAGGTGACTTTGACCTATTTTATTGAACCTGGAAAAAAAGTTTACGTTCGGCGCATTAATTTTACCGGTAACTATAAAACTAACGATGAGGTATTGCGTCGCGAAATGCGTTTGATGGAAGGTGCCGAGTTATCTAACAGTAAACTTGAGCGTTCTAAAATTCGTTTGCAGCGTTTGGCTTTTGTTGAAGAGGTAACAATTGATAAGGACCCTGTGGTGGGTACAGATGATATGGTCGATATTACGATCAGTGTTAGCGAACGATTGTCAGGCAGTTTTAATATAGGTGCCGGTTATTCTCAAAATCAGGGATTTGTTTTCAATATGGGCCTGCAGATGGAAAATTTGTTTGGTACGGGCCAGCAGCTCTCTATCAATTTTAATAATGACAGGGCAAACACGGTATACAACGTGGCGTTTACCGATCCGTATTACACACTGGATGGTATTAGCCGAACTTTTAATTTTTCATACAGGCAACGTGATCTGGCGGAAGAAAATATTTCCAACTTTCAGTCAAATGCATTTGGTGCCAGTGTGACCTATGGCGTTCCCTTAACTGAATATGACAGCATTCGTTTGGGATTTGGATACGAGAACACTGAAATATTACGCGGCACTTCAACTGCTACAACGTCACAGGACGTGCTGGATTTTCTGGATCAATACGGTAAAGATATAAAATCTTATGCGAATCCAACACCGCTTCCGCCGAAAGAATCAAATTCAAGAGCATCGCTTGATGCCTTGACACTAACCGCCAGCTACACCCACGACACCCGCAATCGCACCGTGTTTGCAACCCAAGGCAGTCAGCAATCCCTGTTACTGGATATGACAGCGCCGGGTAGCGATCTGGAATATTACAAACTCACCTATCGCACACAGTTT
>JANOOU010000382.1:0-3946 GCA_031421475.1 Gammaproteobacteria bacterium
CGTACCCTGGATGAAGATGGGCAGCTGTTATGTGCCGTCAATACGGATTTATTGTTTACGCCGGATGTGCAACAGATGTATCCACAGGGCCAAATCAGTAATACAAAAGTGATCGTGCCCGGCTTAAGCGAATGGCTGGAAGGCGAGCACCGCCCCGGGCATTTCACCGGCGTGACGACGGTGGTGGCTAAATTTTTCAATATGGTGCAGGCCGATACGGCGTGGTTTGGCGAAAAGGATTTTCAGCAATTGATGTTGATACGCCGCATGGTGGCGGATCTGGACCTGCCGATACAGATACACAGCCTGCCCACGGTGCGCGAAACCGACGGTCTGGCCATGAGTTCGCGCAATGGCCGTTTGAGCGCCGACGAGCGTCGATTGGCGCCGCACATCTATCAAACCCTGTGCACGCTGCGTGACCAAATCCTGCAAGGCAAACAGTCCTACGCTCTACTCGAACAGCAAGCCATGGCGGCACTCGATCAGGCTGGGTTCAAGGCGGAGTATGTAGCGGTACGGCGGCAGGCCGATTTGCTGCCACCCGTGGCGGGTGAGGGTTCGCTAGTGCTGCTGCTGGCGGCCTGGTTGGGTAAAACCCGGTTAATCGACAATCTCACGGTGAACTTGTGCCCCTGATTTAAGCAGGTTGAACCGGTGGGGGCGAATAGCTCATAATTCACCCTGGCAGCTGCGCCGTGTTTAGACAGGAGTTTTACATGCATCTCACCATGCTCAAAGCCAAGCTGCATCAGGCCCGTGTCACCCATTCCGAGCTGGAATACGAAGGCTCGTGCGCCATTGATGGCCGACTGCTCGATGAAGCCGGTATTCGCGAGTATGAACAGATTCAGATCTACAACCTGGCCAATGGCGAGCGGTTTTCGACCTATGCGATTCGCGCCCAGGACGGCAGTGGCGTTATTTCGGTGAATGGTGCGGCGGCCCATAAGGCCAAGCCCAGGGATCGCATCATTATTTGCAGTTATGTGTTACTCGATCAAAAAGAACTGGCGAATTTCAAACCACGGCTGGTGTATCTGGACGAGAACAACCGCATCACACGTGTCGGCAACCAGATTCCGGTGCAAGTGGCTTGATTCAATAGGGTTACTATCAGCCCGCCGTGCAGAAAAAAATGAAAATGCCTAAAAAAGCACACACTAACGAAGATGCTGAAAAAATGAAGGATCTCACGGACTACGATCGTGTAAGTACTATGTCTGACGATGAGATAAAGAAAAACGCTGAATTAGATTCTGATGCGCCACTACAATCAGAAAAAGACCTGGAGCGCTTCAAACGAGTTAAAGCCCGCTATCGATAAAAAATTATGTGGCTACAGGTTTATAACCCAGACGCTTTTACAGACTGATTTCTGCCGGATTCCTTGGCCTTGTACAAGGCCTTGTCAGCCAGTTCAATTAATGCTGCGGCTTTCATTTTCACACCCGGTTGTGTGGCACCAACACCCAGGCTCAGTGTGACATGCTGGGTAACATCTGATGTCTTGTGTTCAATATCCAGATCTTCCACTGCTTTACGTATGCGTTCAGCGACGGTGCATGCCTGTTTTTCGTTGGTATCGGGTAATAAAATAACAAATTCTTCACCGCCATAACGTGCCGCCAGATCTTCGGCATTTTTGCATTCACCACTTAGGGTTTTGGCAACGCGTATCAGGCAGTCATCGCCGCCCTGATGGCCATAGCTATCGTTGTAGCGTTTGAAATAATCGATGTCGATTAATATTAAACCCAGTGGTGATTCTTTTTTGAGTGTTTTGACTAATTCAGTTTCCAGTGTTTCATCAAAATGGCGGCGATTGGCAATGCCAGTCAGGCCGTCAAGCATGGAGAGTTTTTGCAATTTTCGATTACTGGCTTCGAGTTGTTTTTTCATTTCACGCAAGGCAAAAAAAGCGGCATCGCGTTCGGTTTGCATAATGTAGTTTTTGGCGTGCGCACGGATGCGTGCTATCAATTCAATTTGATCTGGTAATTTCACCAGATAATCACTGGCGCCATAACCGAATGCGTCGCGTTTGATGGCGGGGTCATCTTTTGATGACAGTACAATAATTGGAATGTCTTTGGTGGCGTGATTGGCTTTGTAAAAGCGCAGCAGCGTCATGCCATCGACATCTGGCATGACCAGGTCCTGCAAAATAACGGTTGCGTTATTATCAATCGCGCTGTCGATGGCTTTGCCCGGTTCAGCACAGTAATGCAGGTTAATGTCTTTTTCGGCTGCCAGCATGCGGCGAATACCTTCAGCAATAATGGCCTGATCATCGACCAATAATACCTGAATGATGGAGTCCGATGTTTTACCTGTCAGCTTGTCAGCGTTACTCATTATTTTTTTCCAATGGTTAGCAGGGCCTGGTTAATCGCGTCGCCAATGTCATCAATATGCAATATTTTTTGTGCCGCATTCAAAGCAATGGCCGCCTTGGGCATGCCAAAAACGGCGCAGCTCTCTTCATTTTGTGCGATTGTCAGCATGCCGCGATTATAGAAGGACAACAGCCCGTTTGCGCCATCACGTCCCATGCCGGTTAATAAAACACCTATCATTTTATTGGGCCAGTTGGTCACAGCACTTTCAAAGAAAATATCAACGGAAGGGCGATACGGGTATTTAACCGGTTCGGCCGTGTAATCAAATAAACCCGACGGTTGTAATATCAAATGATCATCGCTCGCAGCCATATACACTACCCCCGGCTGGGGCTTTTGATTGATGGCCGCTATCTCGACTTTGATTTGAATTTGTTCGCCGATCCATTTTGCCATGCCTGCGCTGAACTGTTTATCCATATGTTGAATAACGACGATGACGGCATGGGGTTTAGGCGTTAGTTTTGAGAGAACTTTTATCAGCGCTGCCGGGCCACCGGTAGAAGCGCCAATGGCCAGCAGCGGCAGGTTGCGGTCAGAGGTATTAATAGTGGGTGTAGCTGTAATGTTGGCTTTATGCAGGCTGTTAATGTTTTGAATTTTGCGCTTTACATCCTGAATAGAAAGTGGGTTATTGGTTGTTGGTTCCGTGCAGGCATCCAGCGCACCGGCCGACATGGCTTCAAAAATTTTTCCGGCCCTGTTGTGCGCGGTTTTGCAAATCACGATGATGGTGGTAGGTGTACTGGACATAATACTGCTGATAAATTCGGTAGCCGGTATGTCGAGAATATCCAGTTCAAGCAATATTAAATCAGGAATAATATTATTCAGTTTAATCAGCGCATGTTGGCAGGTGTTGCTATCCCAGCAAACGATATGGCCTAAATCAGCCAGTAGATAACGTAACAAATGCGTTACATCTGAATTGCTGTGAATAATCGCAACATTCATGATTGTGCATCACCAATTAAATCTTTAACAGCATCGAGTAAAGTTTCGTCATGGAAGCTGCCTTTTGTTAAATAATAATCGGCGCCTGCATCCAGTCCTTTTTGTTTGTCTTCGGCGCGATCTTTATAGCTCACCATCATCACCGGCAGTTTATGTAAGGCGGCATCATTTTTAATGAGTTTAACCAGTTCAATGCCGTTCATACGGGGCATATCGACATCTGAAATAACCAGATCGTAACTGCCGGTGCGAACTGTGTTCCAGGCATCGACGCCATCAATGGCAATATCCACTGTATAGCCACGCGATTCCAATAATCTTTTTTCGACTTCACGTACGGTTAGCGAATCATCGACAACAAGTACGCGTTTCGCGGCGGTTTCGCTATTGTGAGCTTTGCCCACTTTTATAATATCTTTATCGGATGCGATAGCGCGCACACTTTGAATGAGGTCATCAACGTCAAAAATAAGAATGGGGTCGCCCGCGTCCGTTAGTGCAGCAGCACTTATGTCTTTTACCTTGCCCAGGCGTTTGTGCAAAGGGCGTAAAGCAAGATTGCGTTCGCCAATAAACTTATCGACTACCAA
>JANOOU010000383.1:0-2758 GCA_031421475.1 Gammaproteobacteria bacterium
TATATAGAGAGAAGCGCCGAAGCAGAAACCAGGGAGTCTGACACAAATGGTACTTACTTAAGGACAAGTCATTGTAAAAAATATTTAAGTAAGTAAATCCCAATACAGAAATAAATAATGATGTAGGGCGAATAAGTGTAACGCATCCGCAATTGCGCTTAAGATGATTTAACGGTTATTTTTCGTCATCCCCGAAGGCTTCTATCGGGGATCTCTCGTGCAGCAACAAGATTACAGAACACATCCATGTGTTCTGCCCTACGGGCCAGCTTCGCTGTTCAATAATTGCTCCAGGCAATTATTGTCCCGCCAAAAACACGCGGGAATGACGGTTACCTAAAAATGCTTGCCATTAAGTAAGTGTCATTCGAGACTGACCCTTTGACTCCTTAATCAAATTTTAACGGTATTAATACGTATTTGTTTATAAACTTCTTCGGCCAGATTCTGATGTAGGTTTTTATCGAGCTCACTGGTCAGGGCATAACCCATGTCATCGTCTGTCCAGTAAAACGTGGAATAGCCTTTTTCCTCGCTGTAGCTTATTGCCTGGGAGTCGCGGTTCCAGTCGCCGTGTCGTACGTACAAGGTTACACGGTTGCCGCTATTATTTTCATACATATACTGTGCTGCCATACGCGCTTCGGTAGAGGGCAGTAAACGGCCACCCATTAATCTGTAGCCAGACTGCGTCAGATCGGGCGCAGTTAATGTCGTTTTAAGTCTTTTCGATAACCACTTGTTCAGGTGTTGATGCTGATCGGCACTGACCTCAACCGGGTGCGCCACTTCAACAGCATAGACGGAATGGGCAAATGCCGCCGGTTGCACCAGATTCAAGTCGGTTTTTGAGGGAATAAATTTGTGGATATCAACAAGATTTAACTGCGCTTGCCAGCCTAACAAGGCGCCGAACACAAAGAAAAATACCGAGGCTGCCATGGCCGGGTAACTGGCGCGGTGTGAGGGTATGGATAACAATCGTTTCGGTATGTGTTCTTCAAGTACAGGATCATACAGTTTGTGCAAGGCATGGTTTAGGTTCTGATAGGCTTGCAGGTTTTCGCGTGCCTGTTCATCATAATTCAGGTCTGCTTCGATTTGTTTGCGTTGATTTTCATCAAGCTGCTTATCGAGATAGGCATGCAACTCGGTGGTATTAACTGATTGTTGGTCTTTCACTATTTCACCCTCTTCAGTGGGATCTTACCCGTGCTGGAAATCTGTTTACGAAGATTTTCTCTTGCGCGTGACAGGCGTGACATAACCGTACCGACAGGTATACCTATGATTTTAGCGACTTCTTCATATCCAAATCCCTCCAGTGACACCAGTAGAAATACTTCTTTTTGATCAACCGCTAATAACCTGATGCTGGTTTGAAGTTGTTGCGCGAAGATTACACGCTCAGGTGTATCGGATGGATCACGAATGTTTTCATCCAACTCCTGCATGGGCGGCAATGAACTGTGCTGTCGTAGTTGATTGATAAATAGATTGTGCATCAGCGTAAACAACCATGGTCTCAGCTGACTATCAGGGCGCCATAAAGATTTTTTAATCAGCGCGCGTTCCAGTGTGTCCTGTACCAAATCATCTGCTGTATACGTGTTGCCACATAATGCTCTGGCATAGCGTCGTAATTTTGGAATATGTTCTATGAGCTGTGATTCAAATTTTTTCATTCAGATTAAATCCGATTTAATATTCATTGCTGGCAGCGTTTACCGTTGGCAGCAATGAAAGCCATCTATTTGACATCAGAGAAATCGAAATATTATGGAAGTGTAACCGGGCGGGTAAATACCCAGTCTTGACCTTGTACAGGTGTATGACAGCCCATGCACTCTTGTGCAAAATCGGCAGACTCGCCATAAGGTTTTTGTTCTTTGCCAAGCCAGCGTGCATAACCCCAGCCACCCGTGGCCTTGTATTTTTCTGGATCTTTTATCATGAATTCCGCATGCAGAAATTTATCAGGCACGATGGCCGGTTCCCAGTTTTCATCTTTGATTTCTTTCCATGCCAGCTTGCCGAGTATTGTGCCTTTTGGCCAGGGGTTGATATTGCCATCGCGGGCGGCCTTGATGGCGATATCATTGCCTATAATCACGCGCAATGATTTATTGTCGGTGCGATGGGAAACTGAAATAACACGCCAATCTTTATAATTATCAGGTAGTTGTATGCCATTGGGTGCGGATTTTACTGTATTGCCGGCAGTGGCAACCGCCGCAAACATTAATGATCCGATTAGCAGCGCTGGCATTCTAAGGTTTTTAAAATATTGCATATTGTGTCCTCAATTAAATTAGATTTACGTAGGGTAAACACCTTGGATATGAAATTTATTCCCTTCATGTATAAATAATATGTGCTGCCAGTACGCTGGTCATAGCCCGGGTGGAGAGAAATGGAAAACCTATGACCACGCTCATGGCTGTTCCCCTACCAGGCGCAGCCATTGTCTGCCCACTGGCTTTGGGGCGCGAGTCATAACCAGAGGATAAAGGCGAGGATCAAGGGATCAAGGTGTCAGACTCGAATGGCACTTACTTAAGAAGATTTAACGGTTATATCCCGTCATCCCCGAAGGCTTCTGTCGGAGATCTATCGTGCAGCAACAAGATTACAGAACACATCCATGTGTTCTGCCCTACGGGCCAGCTTCGCTGTTCAATAATTGCTCCAGGCAATTATTGTCCCGCCAGATTCCCAACAGAAACTTTTGGGAATGACGTATGCGGGAATGACGCTG
>JANOOU010000384.1:0-9676 GCA_031421475.1 Gammaproteobacteria bacterium
CACATTTAACGCAGGAATCCATGAACACACGTAAACCACGGTAACGGCCCAGCAGGTCGCCCATTTTATCGATGGCTTTATCATGCCAGCCATCAACCAGAACGTATTTTGGATCCTTGCCTTCTTCCTGGATTTTTTTACCCGGATAATGCAAGGCTTCCTGGAATTCCGGCTTGGCCACAAACGGCGACAAATGACTCATCACGCCGTCTTTCGGCATGGGAATCAGCGGGAATTCTTTAAGTTCAGGGACTTTGAAATCAGCCACTTTTTAAATCCTCGGAGCCTTGGTTTATGTTTCCAGGTTTAGTGTGGGTAGCCGCTTAGCTGCTACGTGTTTCATCAAGTTTTTTCGCCCAGGCCGAGATATGGCGGACTTCACGCGAGTTATCCACCTGGTTACGAGCGGGCGAGAAAAATACGCCGGGTATATGTAACAGTTTGCTAATGGGCAATACGAAGGCCAATAGAGCTACCAGTCCCAGATGCACCAGCAGCGGGAGGCTGACGGGTAATTCCTGGAAGTCGAAACTAAACATGCCCAACGCAAACGCCTTCACTTGCATGATATCGACGTGGGTAACAAAGCTCATGATCAATCCGCTGATGCCAATTACCATCAGCAGGATCAGCATTAAATAATCGGAGGGCGCCGAAATATAACGTACGCGGGCAACAAAGATACGACGCGCCAGCAAGCCCAGCAGGCCTATAACCATGGCGATGCCGGCATAACGGCCACCACTTTGAACCAGTTCGAGACTGACTAGGGGCCAGATGAAACCCAGCGGACCATCCGGTGTGATGACATAACGTAAATGCCGAAAAAAGGCTAATAACAAAGCAAAATGAAACATCCAGCCAAATATCCAGGTCCATTTACTGGCGCGGAACAGGGCAGCGAAAAAAATCACTTCTTTGGCCATGCGCAATACAACGCCACCGGTGGTTCTGGGAGCCGGTGTCGTCGGAATTTTTAAGGGGGCAGGGGTCGTACTGTACTGTCTTATTTTACGTGCCAGGCCACCGAGCATAAACACGGTTGCAGCCAGGAGCAATACAGCAAAAAATGTCGACATCAGCATACTCCGCAACAATTAGTGACGTAAGTGTGAATATGGAAGAGGGGAGTTGCCTCCCCTCTGTGTGTACAGTCCCTCGGTGTGCAGCCCCGCGGTGTACAGACTATTAAACGCAACCCGTCGGTTTGGGCAGGCCGGCATACTTACAAGCTTGTTTACCAGGACCGTAGGGGAACAGTTCGTACAAGTACTTGCTGTTGCCTTTGTCTGCACCCAGTTTCTTACCAATGGCTTTAGTCAGAACGCGAACAGCTGGAGCAATCTGGTATTCGTCATAATATTCGCGCAGGAAGTTGATAACTTCCCAATGGGCGTCGGTCAGCGGCTGGTTTTCCAGCTTGGCCATTACAGTGGCAACATCGGGTTCCCACTGGTTGAGGTCAGCCAGGTAACCTTCTTCATCAGTTTCGAAACTTTTACCGTTAACTTCGATGGGCATGTCTAATACTCCTAAAAATTAAGCTAGAACAATATTTATAACCAAGCCTGAACATTCTCATGCTTAGTGGTCAGATCTACGAAGCCTGCATAATCAACAACTTTAATACCACTGATAATGCGGTCTTCAGTCATTCCACGGGCCGCTAAATCCGGACCCAGCACGTAGAATGTAATGCCATCCATTGCCTTGCTAACTTTGTCGGATGCCGTAGTACCCTTCAAAGCGCCGTATACGCCATCCTCAATTAACAGAACGGAACTGCCTTTTTTAGCCATGCTGATACAGGAATCCAGCGTGACGCGTTCAAAAGGTGATTTGTTTACTGTGTGTAACATTGCCATGTTCGTTTCCTCAGAAGCTCATTACGACGTCTTGGGCGTCCATGAGATCCGCCAATTGCTGACGACTCATGACTTCCACCTCAACGATCAGATCAGCAGCTGTCAAACCACGTGCGTCCAGAGACTCTTTATCGACATAGAGTTTTTCAATGTCGTAGCCTTCCAGTGCGCGGTAAGTTGGCGAGAAGTTCTTCATGCCAATACCGGCGGTGCTCTGACCTTTTTTAATCTGGAACACGCCATCATCGGTAAATGTCAGGCTTACGTCCTGATCAAATGCAGCTGTAATCAATACAACTTCAAGTGATTCCAGTGCGTAAATTGTGCCGTAAGGTGCTTTACGGTTAACGAACATGAATTTCTTAACCGTACCTACGTTTTCTTCTTCCCAGGGCTCAGCCATTTTCGTACCTGCTTTAACCTAAAAAATTAATCGCCAAATGTCAGCAGGCGGTCACACTCAATGCCTGCTTCCACCAACTGACCCAGACCTGATATACGGAAAACCGGTGCAATATTGTCACCGCGTTTGCCCTGGCGTTGGGCTTCGTTTGCGTCCAGCAAGCCACGGCGTTGTGCCGCAGCAATGCAGACGACCATGTCGATGTTGTTCGCTTCGGCGAGCTTTACCCAGTTGTCGGTCACATTGCGGTCATCCTGCGGAGGTACCGCATAATCGGACGCAACGTTAACGCCATCGTGATAAAAGAACACACGAAACACTTCATGGTCGGCGGCAATGGCAGCTTTAGCGAATTGATACGCTGTATCGGCTGCCTGATGCGTGAACGGGCCTTCGTTTATTAAAATACCAAATTTCATCTCGTATCCTTTTGTCTAGAAACGGATATAAGTAGACGCGTTCAAGCTGTTACGAGAACCGCGCCAGTTGTCGATGTGGTACTTGGTAAACGGCAGACCGGTCAATTCAAAGAAGCGCGGCCAGCCAATACGTTCAACCCACTCACCTACACGTTCCCAATCGCGAGCGGTTTCTTTGTAACATTTCAGAATGCGCTTAACGATGGCAGTAGCTTCAGGCCAGCGTGGAGGATTGTTCGGAATGCCCGAGGCAACCAGTTTCTGGAAGGTTGGTTTGCCACGTGCATTGGAGTGGTTACCACCAATCCAGATTGCTAATTTAGTGTGTTCTGCGTCATTGATTTGCATCGGTGGGCAAGGTGGGTAGCACGCGCCGCAGCAGATACATTTCTTTTCGTCCACTTCCAGAGAAGGCTTGCCATCAACCAGTGCCGGACGAATCGCCGCAACCGGGCAACGCGCAACAACGGAAGGACGTTCGCAGATGTTGGAAACCAGACTGTGGTTGATTTTGGGTGGTTTGGTGTGCTGAACATTGATCGCAATGTCACCCTGGCCGCCGCAGTTAATCTGGCAGCAAGAGGTGGTCATGTGAACACGGTTAGGCATGTTCCAAGCTTTGAACTCGCCAATCAGCTCGTCCATCATCGATTTCACAACACCGGATGCATCCGTACCCGGAATATCGCAATGCAACCAGCCCTGAGTATGCGACATGGAGGTTACAGAGTTACGGGTGCCACCTACAACGAAGCCCTTGTCTTCCAGCGCTTTGATCAGCGGTGCAACCTTGGATTCATCAGCCACCATATACTCGATGTTGGAGCGAATGGTGAACCGCACAAAACCGTCAGCAAAATCGTCACCGATTTTGGTCAGTGCGCGCAGTGTGAACAAATCTAGAATACGTTGTGTAGCAGCACGTACGCTGAAGATTTTTTCACCGCTGTCTGCAACGTGGCACAAAACGCCAGGACGTGGGTCAGTGTGATATTTCCACTGGCCGTAGTTGCGGCGCATTACTGGATGCATGTACTGGAAGCCATCTGGGCATCCTGATTCAATCGGCGGGCGTAAATCAGCCATTGCTATTTCCTCAAATTATCTAAGGTTAGAACTGTAAAAAAGGCGGGGTCTAAGCCCCGCCATCATTGCATCAGATGCATCAAGCGTTCGCAGCAGCCGCTTCGGCTTTACGCTCAAACCATTTAACGGCTTCTTCATCCCAGCCATCCATACGGACGTATGAGCTTTGACGCGTGCTGCTGACCATGTTGGGGTCAACTTCAATGCCAATGCCTTCGAGGAAGTTAACCAGGCCAATACGCTCGATCATTTCACCGCAACGTTCATGTTCCAGACCATTTTCTGCCCAGAAATCAATGATTTCGCCAGCCAGATCAACCAGGCTCTGGTAATCTGCTTCGGTATCCATCTTTTTGAACGGGATAACCACTGTGCCCATCAAGTCACCGATTTTCAGTGTACGTTTACCACCGATCAACAGGGTAACGCCCTTGTCATCACCGGTACGCAATGCTTTAGGCATCACGTTCAGGCAGTGCATGCAGCGTACACAGTTGCGGTTGTCGACGATCAGGCTGTCATCAGCACCTAAAGACAAGGCTTTAGTCGGGCAACGTGTAATTACGTTGTCGATGATGTACTGACGACCCTTGGTCTTCATGTAGTAGTTCTTGAATTCAGCCTGATCGACTTTCATGTCGTCGCGCCAGGTGCCGATGACTGCGAAGTCGGCACGTTCAATGGCGTTCTGGCAGTCGTTAGGGCAACCGGAAACCTTGAACTTGAATTTATATGGCAGAGCCGGACGATGGACATCATCGGTAAACTTGTTAACCAGCCAGCGTTGCAGACCGTGTTCGTTGGTGTTGGACATTTCGCAACGTGCCGCACCGACGCAAGACATGGCGGTACGTACGCAAGGGCCTGCACCACCTAAATCCCAGCCGTATTCATTGATTTCATCAAAGAATTTTTGGGTCTTTTCAGTAGTGGTACCGATGAACATGATATTGCCGGTCTGGCCGTGGAAAGTAACCAAGCCGGAACCGTGCTTTTCCCAGCTGGTAGCCAACTGATTCAGCATATCGGTGGTGTAGTAGTTGCCTGCAGGAGGCTGTACACGCAGGGTGTGGAATTCTTTTGATTCCGGGAACGCGCTGGCCACTTCTGAGAAGCGGGGAATGATGCCGCCGCCATAACCGAATACGGATACAGTGCCGCCTTTCCAGTAACCTTTACGTGTTTCGTATGAGTGTTCCAGCTGACCTAGCAGTGAGCTGGTGATGCTGTTGATGAATTCGCTGGGATGTTCATCACGCAGTTTTTTGATACCGGTGACGAAGCTCGGCCATGGGCCTTCTTCCAGCACATCCAGCATCGGTGTTTCATATATTTTCTTAGCAGCCATGGCGATCTCCGGTGTAGGGACGACAGGTAATTAATCCTGGGGAGGACGTAAACGCTTGTCCCCGTGTTTGTATGGCATACAGCCCATACGTTGAAAAGCATGGTAGGCCGCGAACGGCATACCCCTCTTTTCAGTGGGTAGTAGTCTAGGGCCAGATGTTCATGGCGAATATCTTACCCATGGGGGATGGATAGATATTCGTGCTATCCCAAATGGGATAGCTGAGACCGGGCATTGAGTACATACCAACTTTAAAGGGGGAAACAATATAGCACTAATTTTCACCTGATGAATCTGATAACCGGGTAAAATTTCGGCTATGGCGATGATGGATAGTTTTTTTTCAATGAATACATTAAAGAATCCATTCCTGTTTACAGATGAACAGGCGTACCAGGCATGGCGGCAAAACAAACTGGATAATTATCCCGATTCGCTACAGCAGCTGGTGGTGGCAATTGACGCCAGCATGCCCACTTTAGAGCACTGTGCAGCGATTTCTTCAGTCTGTAAAAAAACCAATATTGCAATTTATCGATTAGACAATCCGGCTGCTAGCAGCAAGGCATTTGTCCACGCGCTGGGTGAGCAGCTGGGTTTAATGCGACTGGACGGCAATTTGTGTGCTGACAGTGACAGTGTGACATCTTTGCAAGTGATGGATAGCGGTCGGCAATCGGGTTACATCCCTTATTCCAATCGCCCTTTGAGTTGGCACACCGATGGTTATTACAATCTGCCCGAACAGCGTATTCGCGCCATGTTGTTGCATTGTGTGCGCGATGCGCAAAGCGGCGGTGACAATATGTTGCTGGATCATGAAATGGCTTACATACAATTGCGTGATCAAAACCCTGCATTTATACGGGCGTTAATGCAGGACGATGCCATGACGATTCCGCCGAATATCGAAGGCGATGAAATGATACGTGAAGCACGTACCGGCCCGGTGTTTTCCGTTGATCCGCAAACTGGCCAGTTACACATGCGTTACAGTGCGCGGGCGCGCAATGTGATTTGGCGTGATGATGCGATAACGCGTGCGGCTGTATCGACCCTGACAGCTTTGCTCACCGATAAAAACCCTTATGTAATTAAGTACAGGCTGCAACCCGGGGAAGGTATAATTTGCAACAATGTCCTGCATGGACGCAGCGGTTTTGAGGATGATCCGGCACCCGGCAAAAACCGTTTGTTATTCCGGGCGCGCTATTTTGATCGTATTAAAAATTCCAGTTCAACAATGAATTAAAGACGAGTAAGCATGCTGTATTTAAGCGAAGTGTTATTGCAAGAACATAATCTTGCCAGCTTTAATGATGTGGTCAATGCATTGAAAGAGCGTGCACGTAACGGCGCCATGTTGTTTCAGATCGATGTGCGCCCGCCGTTTTCAGATACACCCAAAGATTGGGAAGTTCAGCTCGAAACGGCATTCACCTCACCGGGCCGGTGATCACTCGGCTGTATGAAGGGGTTTAATATGTTGTGGCAGGAAAATGATGTAAAGCCTTCTTATGTTGTTCCAGATGACGTTGTTGACATGTCGTTTCAGATTGATTGCAAACAGATTGCACTGGATCACGCACATGATTTGTCGCAAGCCCTGCGGGTGCATTTGCCCTGGCTGCCAGACGAAAAAGAAGCGGGTGTGCATTTAATTCACGGTGCTTCAACCGGCAATGGCTGGATCCGGCCCGGTGAAGCGGATAATTCGGATTTTATTTATTTATCCAAACGCTCGCGGATGCAGCTGCGTTTGCCACGTGCGCGCCTGGCTGAAGCAGAGGCATTATGCGGTAAAGCGCTGGATGTAGGGGGGCACTCGATACGTATTGGCGGGTACCAAATCAAGTCGCTGACGTCGCTGGGCACCTTGTTTTCGCGTTATGTATGGGTTGAGTCGGGCGAGGATGAAGACCGGTTTATGTTGCGAATTGCCGCCGAAATGGCCGGTCTCGGCATTGGTGTGAAGAAGATGCTGTGTGGTATTGGCCATACCTTTAGTACACCGCAGGGGCAGGTGACCACCTTAAGTATCATGGTGGCCGATCTCGACCCCGAGTCGTCAATAGTGCTGCAGCGGCGCGGTGTGGGCAAGGGTCGGGAAATGGGGTTGGGGCTCTTTCTTCCCCATAAAAGCATTAAACCGGTGGGCGATATGGCGGATAAAACCCACTTTAATGGTAGTTAGGGAGCCTCTGAACAAGTTATGTGCGGCCGCTTTGCGGCCAGAATTTTCCATCGCTGCGTTGCAAAACTTGGCCATAGACTGGCTATGCTCGGCCCACGTTTTTTATATGTGGGCGCCTTGCACTGAAAAATTCTGACTCGCAAATCAGCTCGCCCAAACTTGTTCAGAGGCTCCCTGTATATCCAATGGGATAAGTGACAAATCTGGCAAGGTATGGTCTATTACTAACCCTCAATTTTCTATCTGATTAACCGCAAACACGAGGCGCAAACCATGTCACTGGACGTAAACGGCAAATCCATTGAAACCACCGATGAAGGCTATCTGGCTGATATAACTGACTGGAGCGAAGAAGTTGCTCAGGTTATAGCCAACAAAGACAGCATTACATTGACCCAAAAACATTGGGATCTGCTCAAGTACTTACGCGATGAGCATATCAATAATGGTGGCAATGAACCCAACGAACGCACTATCTTGAAAGCGATGGGTGATATTTGGGGTACCAAACCCAGCAGCAAGGATACCTACGATTTGTTTCCTTTGGCACCCAGCAAACAGGGTCGCAAGATTGCCGGTTTGCCGAAGAGTAACCGCAAGGGCGGTTATTGATGGTGATGAGTAGACTGTGCCTCTATTCCCTATGGGGTAGAGGCACAATTTCAGGCCACAGCTATACTGTTCAACAGTTTGATATGCCCCTAACCGGGTGAACCGACACACGAATGATGAGGTGACGCAATGAGCGACAGAAACACAATGATCAAAGAAATGGTCGAAATGCAGAAGAAATTCATCGCCGAAGAACACAAAAACGGCATTGAAGCGAAAGACTATTTCAGTCCAGAACCTGGCCATGTACTGGATGGTTACCGTGAAGCTTATATGAAAAAATCCATGGCACTGGTTGATGAAGCCCACGCACGTGTAGGCTCCAAGCGTTAATTAAATTGCGCAGTTTGTAAAATTAGTTTGTAAAAAAAGAGGCCGCTATCGCGGCCTTTTTTATTAATTGAATAAAATCCATTACAGGCGTCCTGCCTTGTGACTTTACGCTTTAAGTTTGCGACGACTAAATTTCAGACCACATGCGTACCAGATTGATATAGCTGTGATCGATATTTAGCACATCCTTGTCATCAGGATATTTTTTTTGCAATAACTCACGTGTTTTGTGCAAATTAAACAGCAGTTCACGTTTCTCGGCATCGCGTATCAGGCTTTGCGCCCAGGTCACAGCCACCAGTCTCACCCCTTCGGTGACTTCTGCGACATGATGCAAGCTGCCGGAGGGATAGGTGATGGCGTCACCGGCATTGAGTTTAATGGCCTGATCATGGAGTGAGCCGCGAATAACAATTTCTCCACCTTTATATTCGGCAGGCTCATTCAGAAAAACCGTGGTTGAAACATCGGTACGATAACGCCCGCCAGGGGGTCCCATAACCGGATCATCAACGTGATCCCCGTAAAATTTTCCGCTGGTATAACGCGCATAAAAAGCGCTGGCGAGGCGATGCGGCAGCACCGCCGCCTGATACAACGGATGATTGTACAAGCTGCTCATCACAATAGTATTGAGCTGATTGAGCACATCCGAATTTTGCGGAATTTCTTCGTTGTTTTTAACACTACGCGCGGTCAGGCCGGCCGATAATCGGCCATCCGTAAATCGGGATTGCTCCAGTAAGCTGCGTACAGCTTTTATCTGTTGCTGATTGAGTACGTTTTGAATAGCCAGCAGCATGATTACTCCTAGAGTCAGTCGGGTTAGGTGGCGTAGGGGTTTGTTATACTGCGCAGCGCCAACCATCAAGGGTTAACGAAATGAAGTTGTATATTAACATCGATCAGGAAGGTTTCGAGCTGGACGTACCCGAGCAATTATTGCTTGAAACCCGTGCAATCGTTGCCGACATGGACAAGGAATTTGACCGAGGTCAGCAAATGGGTCGTTACTGGATCGAGAATCCGGATGATTTCCAGCGCTGTCAGGTGGTTGCCAATAAACTGGTGGATGCATTTTGTCTCGAAGACAAACGTAATTTCTATTTGATGGCCGCCTATATTCTGAACAAAATGCCCAATGCACGCGAAGTGGTGGTGAACACCGGTAGCGAAATTCAGGACATTGATATTCTAGTTTGATGGTTGGTTATGGCTGATTTGTTTTCAATGAAAGCGCCGTTGATGATTCGTTTGACCAATGGCGAAAAACACATCATGGCGGAATATTTCAAACACGCCGAAGGTTTGTTATTTTTTGATGTGTTCTGGCATCAACAAAACCCGCCGGGTATTCATCTGGTGCGCGGCGAGTACAAGGGCGAAGGGCCGTGGAAGGTGGGTAATAATGTGATC